>DBBA01000116.1 GCA_002291955.1 Rhodobacteraceae bacterium UBA996
GCGACCACGTCCATGTCGATCTACATCTACGAGACGTTCCTGCGCCGGGGCGAGATCGGCCACGCGATGGCCGCGGCGGTCCTGCTGTTCGTCGCGTCGTTCCTGCTGTTCGTCGTCGCGCGCCGCGCGGCGCTGGGGCGGCGGGGATGAGGCGCGGTGACTTGCTACGCTGGGCGGTGTTCGCCGTCGCGGCCTTCGTGATGAACTTTCCCATCCTTGCCACGCTGGTGACCGCGCTGAAGCCCCCGGGTGAGGTGATGCGCAACCCGTCCCTCTGGGTGCAGGCCCCGACGCTAGAGAATTTCGCCACCGTGCTGACGGTCAGCGACCGGCTGAACGTGTACCACTACCTGTGGAACTCGACCGTCGCGGCTCTTATCGGGGCGGTCCTGCCCATGGTCGTGGCGTTCCCGCTCGCCTGGGCGATGGTGCGGCGGGGCGTGGGCCGGGCGGTCCTGTTCCCCACGGTCGTGAACCTGCGCGCGCTGCCGCTCATCATCTTCGCGATCCCGCTCTACATGATGTATGCCGCCACGGGCTTGCTGGACACCCGGCTGGGGCTGGGTCTGATCCTGGCCATCGTGAACCTGCCGCTGGCGCTTCTCCTTCTTGTCAACGCGGTGGCGGACCTGCCGGTTGAGCTGGAGGAAGCCTCCCGCATGGACGGCGCACGCCTGCCGCGGATGCTGGTGCGCGTGGTGCTGCCCCTGTGCCGCCCGGCGTTCGTGACGACGTTCGTCTTCGGCTTCATCACCGCCTGGAACGAGTTCCTGTTCGGCCTGATCCTGACCACGCGCGATGCCGTGCCGATGACGGTGGGCGCGTCGTTCTTCTTTGCGACCTCGGGCGGGGGGGTGCAGTGGGGCGTGGCGGCGGCGGTGATGATCGTGGCAGCCCTGCCGCCCTTGGTGCTGGGGCTGGTGATGTATCGCCGGATCACCGGGTCGATGGTCGCGGGCGCAGTGAAGGGATAGGGCATGGCCGGGATCGAGCTGCGCGGGCTGACCAAGTCCTTCGCCGGGCAGGACGTCATCCGCGGCGTGTCCCTGACCGTCGCGCAGGGCGAGTTCTGCGTGATCGTCGGTCCGTCGGGCTGCGGCAAGTCCACGCTTCTGCGCCTGATCGCGGGGCTGGAGGAGGCCACATCGGGCACCATCGCCATCGGTGGCCGCGATGTCACGCGGCTGGACCCGTGGGACCGGGGGCTGGCGATGGTGTTCCAGTCCTATGCGCTCTACCCGCACATGAGCGTGCGCGACAACATGGCCTTCGGGTTGCGTACCGCGCGGGTGGCCGAGGCCGAGGTGGCGCGCAAGGTGGCCGATGCCGCGCGGATGTTGCGGCTGGAGGGGCTTCTGGACCGCCGCCCCGCTGCGCTGTCAGGCGGGCAGCGGCAGCGGGTGGCCATCGGGCGGGCCATCGTGCGCGACCCGGCGGCGTTCCTGTTCGACGAGCCCTTGTCGAACCTCGATGCCAGCTTGCGCGCCGACACGCGGGTCGAACTGGCCGCGCTGCATCGGGCGCTGGGGGCGACGATGGTCTATGTCACCCATGACCAGGTGGAAGCCATGACCATGGCCGACCGGATCGTGGTGCTGGATGGGGGCCGTGTCCGCCAGAAGGGCAGCCCCCGCGACCTGTACGAACGGCCGGCCGACACGTTCGTCGCGCAGTTCCTGGGATCGCCCCGCATGACGCTGATCCCGGTGGACGTGCAGGACGGGCAGGTGGTGCTGCCAGGCGGCGGGCGGCTGTCGGCCCCTTGGGCGGGGTTGGCGCAGGTCGGTCTGCGGGCCGAGCATGCGCGCATCACGGCGCCGGGGGGCGGCGTCCTGTCGGGCGAGCTCATCGCGGCGGAATATCTGGGCGCGACGCTGTCGGTGCTCGTGCGGGTGGCGGACGGGCTGACCGTCGCGGCCCTCGCCCCGCCGCATCTGCGCATCACCCCGGGCGAGCGCGTGGGGATCGCGATTGCCGCCGCCGACCTGCATCCGTTCGCCGCAGACGGCCGGCGGATCGACGGCTAGCCCGCCAGTGCCCGCGCGGTCTGTTCGTCGGTCACCAGCACCGTGGGCGCAAGGTTGGCGATCGCCGCGCGCAGGACGGCCACCTTCTCCGCCCCGCCCGAGATCAGCACCCGTTCCGGCGTGCGCCGCAGCCGGGCAAGGTCCACGGATATCGCGCGGCGGTTCACCGGGTGGTCCACCACCGCGCCCTGCGCGTCGATGAAGTTGTAGAGCACGTCGCCCACCGCCCCCGCCTCGATCAGCGACTGGCGGTCGGCCTCGGACAGATATCCGGTGCGGTAGCTGGTGGTGAGCGTGGTGATCCCGCCTGCCGACAGAAGCGCCACGTCCAGCTTGTCGGCCATCTCGAAGATTGCGGCCAGACCGCAGCGTTCCAGCAGCGCATGCTTCGTCTCGGGGCTGTCCACCACGGCCGGGGCGGGGATCAGGAACCCCTCGCCCTGGAACAGCTCGGTGAACTGCCAGGCGAATTCGGCCGGGTTGAAGCGGCGGGCGGCAGCGATGCCGCCCAGCAGCGACACGACGCGGAAGTTTTCCAGTGTCGCGCCGGTAATGAAGGGCAGCGTGGTGGACAGCGTCCGCCCCCAGCCCACGCCGACCGTCATGCCCGCCCGCATGGCGCCCGAGATGAAGGCCCCCGCGGCGGCGGCGATCACCCGGGTGGGGTCGGTGTCCGGATCGGCATGGGGCGCGACGATGGCGCGCGCGATCCCGTGGCGCCGTTCCAGCGCGCGTTCCAGTTCGATCAGGTCGGCAAGCGGCGCGGACACGGTGATCCGAACCTCGTTCCGGCGCCGGGCATCGGCCAGCAGGCGCACGACGGTGATGCGGTTGACGCCCAGGTGGGTGGCGATGTCGTTCTGGGTCATCCCCTCGACATGGTACAGCCACACCGCGCGGGCGCGCAGGCGGTCGGCCTCGCTGTGTGGTCCGGTCTGGGCCGTCGCCGGGTGCATTTGCGCTCTGTCCCTCAGGCGCGGGCGGCCCCCGCGCGGTTGTCCGCCGCCAGCGCCTCGGCCCCGGCAGCCAGCCGCAGGACCAGCCGCGCCACGCGGTCGGGGTCTTCGGTGTGGGGCATGTGGCCGGTGCCCGTCAACAGGTGCAGGGCCACGTCGCCCGGGGCCTGCATCGCCTGCGCCACAGGCAGGATCGCGTCCTGGCGACCCCAGAGGATCTGGGCGGGGGCGGTGACGCGGGCAAGTGCTGCGCGCAGGTCGAAGGATTGCGTGCCGTCGGGGAAGAGCGCGTCGGCCATCGCGGCCTGCGCGGCGCGAAGGCTTGCGTCGCGGCGCGGGGCAAAGGCCGCGCGGGCGAAGTCGTCGGTGATGCGGTCGGGGTCGGCCACCAGCCGCTTCAGCCAGGGGGCCAGGCTTTCGGGCCGGGTGGCGCGCGTCAGGCCCGCCAGCGTCGCGCCGTCGATCTGCGGCCCCAGACCTGCGGGGGCGATCAGGGTCAGGCTGGCGACCCGGGGCGCGCGGATGTCGGCGAGTGCCAGCGCCAGGGCGCCGCCAAGGCTGTGGCCGATCAGATGCACGGGGCCTGCGTCGCGGGTGGCGTCCTCGAACGCCTCGACCAGCATCCGCGACAGGTCGGCGAAGCCTGCAATGCGGCGCCGGGGGGAACGGCCGTGGCCGGGCAGGTCGATGCGGATCAGGGGCCGCGCGGGCAGGTGGCGTTCCAGCGGCGCCCAGCCGGGGCTGTCGGCGGCGAAGCCGTGGAGTAGGACGATGGGCGCCCCCGTGCCTGCGCGGCGGGTGACGTGCAGCGGGCCGGGCTGGGGGGACCAACCCTGTTCCGTCGCCGGGGTGTCCACCGCGCGCAGCGTTGCGGTCGCGCGGACCACGTCATCGGCCTGCACTCGTCCGCGCGGGCCGGTGCCCGGGACGTCCGACAGCCGCAGTCCCGCGACGCGCGCCGCGGCACGGGCGGCAGGCGTGGCGCGGGGGGGGCGGTCGGACCCGGTGGTGGTGATACCGGGGCCGACCGCGGGACCGGGGTCGGGCTGCGGCGGGGCGGGAGCGTCCGCCGCCACGGCCGGGGCCGGTCCATCTGGTGCAGGCGGTGGCGGGGCGGCGTCGGGAGCAGCCCCCACCGCTTCGCCGTCCGCATAGATCCACGCCACGGGGGCGCCCACCGCCACGCGGTCGCCGGGGCGCGCCCGGACGTGGTGGACGCGACCGGAGGCCGGCGCCTCGACCTCCATCGCGGCCTTCTCGGTCTCGATGTCGAACAGGGCGGCGCCCTTTTCGACCCTGTCGCCTTCGGCCACATGCCAGGTGGCGATGGTGCCGTGGGACATGTCCATGTCCACCTTGGGCAGGATCACCTCGACAGGCATGGGTCAGACCGCGCGGGCCATGACGGCGCGCACCGCAGCCTCGATCCCGTCGGTCTGCGGCACGGCGGCGCGTTCGAGGTCGGGGTTGTAGGGGATCGGCGCCTCGGCCCCGCCCAGCCGGACGATGGGCGCATCGAGGAAGTCGAAGGCATCGCTTTCGGCGACCATGGCGCTGATTTCCGCGCCGACGCCAAAGCTTTTCACCCCTTCATGCACCACGACCAGCCGCCCGGTCTTGCGCACGCTGCCAAGGATCGTGTCGCGGTCGAGCGGGCGCAGGGATCGCGGGTCGATCACCTCGACCTCGATCCCGTCGGCGGCCAGGCGTTCGGCGGCCTCGACCGCACGGTGGCGCATGATCGCGCCCGCGACGATGGTGATGTCGCGCCCGGTGCGGACGACTTCGGCCTTGCCGATGGGAACGGTGTAGTGGCCGGGCGGAACCTCGCCGCGCATCTTGTAGAGCAGCTTGTGCTCGAACATCAGCACCGGGTCGGGGTCGGCCAGCGCCGCCAGCAGCATCCCCTTGGCATCCGCAGGGGTAGAGGGCTGGATCACCTTCAGCCCCGGCACATGGGCGAACCACGCCTCGAGGCTTTGGGAGTGCTGCGCCGCCGCCCCGGTGCCCGACCCTGCGGGCATACGGAACACGACCGGAACCGACGCCTCGCCCCCCAGCATGTAGCGCAGCTTGGCCGCCTGGTTGACGATCTGCTCCATCGCCAGCGTGGCGAAGTCGGAAAACTGGAATTCGAAGATGGGCTTGAGCCCCGTCAGCGCGGCCCCCACGGCCACGCCCGCCCCGCCCAGTTCCGAGATGGGGGTATCCATCACCCGGTCGGGGCCGAAGCGGTCGATCAGGTCGCCGGTGACCTGGAACGCCCCGCCATAGACGCCGATATCCTCGCCCATCAGGATGACGGTGGGATCGGCCTCCATCGCCAGCGCCATCGCCTCGCGGATCGCTTCCGCGTAGCTGAGGACGCGCGACCCGGCGTCAACCTCGGCCACGGCGTTCATGCGGCTCCCGCGTACACGTAGCGGGTGACGTCGGTCACGTCGGGCGCGGGGCTGTCCTTGGCAAAGGCGATCCCGGCTTCGACCTCGGCCACCGCCTGCGCGGCAATGCCTTCGGCCTCGGCCTCGGTCAGGATGCCGTGGGCGATGAGTTCCCGTTCGAAGCGCGCGATGGGGTCGCGGGCCATCCAGCCCTCGATCTCGTCCTTGGTGCGGTAGCGGTTGCGGTCGGACTTGGAATGGCCGCGCCAGCGGTAGGTCAGGTTTTCGACAAGGCTCGGTCCTTCGCCCGCCCGCGCGCGGGCGACAGCGGTGCCGACGGCTTCCGCCACGGCCGAGAAGTCGTTGCCGTCCACGGTGACGCCCGGCATGGAATAGGCCGCCGCGCGGTCGCTGATGCGGGGCACGGCGGTGGAGCGCGCCACGGACGTGGACATGCCGTACTGGTTGTTCTCGCAGACGAAGACCACCGGCAGGCGCCAGATGGCGGCCATGTTGAGTGCCTCGTGGAACGCGCCTTCGTTGTTGGCACCATCGCCAAAGAAGCAGACGGTCACGTCGGGGCGGCCCAGCCGCTTGGCGGTCAGCGCGGCGCCCACCGCGATGGGCAGTCCGCCGCCGACGATACCGTTGGCGCCGAGGTTGCCCGTGGCGATATCGGCGATGTGCATCGACCCGCCGCGGCCCCGGCAATAGCCGGTTTCCTTGCCGAAGAACTCGGCGAACATGCGGCCCACGTCGGCACCCTTGGCGATGCAGTGGCCGTGGCCGCGGTGGGTCGAGGTGATCTTGTCCGACGGGCCAAGGTCGAGGCAGGACGCCACGGCCGATGCCTCCTGCCCGATGGACAGGTGCATGGTGCCGTGGATCAGGCCGCGCATGTAGCTGTCCTCGGCCCCTTCCTCGAACCGGCGGATCAGGTGCATCTTGCGCAGGGCATCGCGCAGGACTTCCGGCGCATAGGCGCGGATCGCATGGGGGCGGTTGTCGGCGGCGGGGGTGATGTCGGGGCTCATCTGGCTCATCAAGTCCACCCTCAGGCTGCCAGCGCGGCGGCAAGCATGGCGTCCTGCCGGGCACGCAGGGCGGCGATCTTGCTGCCATCGGGAAGCGCCACGTTCTGCGCGGTCAGGAGCGCCCCCTTGGCGATGGGCGCGGTCACGCGCGCGCCCGCCAGCAGCCCCGCGGGCCGGGCACCTGCCGCCTGCGCCTCGGGCACCGTCATGATCCAGGCGCGGTAGCAGTACTCGCCGATCTGGTCGAGCACATCGCCAGGTTTCAGGTCGCGCTTGGCGACCGCGCAGACCTCGGCCACCGGGCGGGGCAGGGGGACCATGTCGGCCTTGCCGTACAGGACCGCGCGGGCGCAGGTCAGCGGGACTTCCAGCGAGGTCAGGTGGTAGGGCCGGTGGAAGGTAAAGTAGGGACCGTGGCCCATCTTCAGGTCCTCCATCCGCTCGCGGATGCGGGGGTGGTCCATCTCGGCGATCACGAAGACGCCGGGCGCCACGCCCTTGCCGATCGAATAGTCCACGCAGCCCCGGTCGGTGGACAGGACGCCGCCGTGGGACGCCGGGATCAGCACCTTGTTCAGGTCGTCCTTGACCGCCGCGGGCCCGTGCATCCCGGGTTTGTCGGGCAGCAGGCCGGTCGCGTTGGCGATGGCGGCCATTTCCACCATCGTCTTCGACCCGTCCACGAATTCCACCAGCATCCGCGGGTTCATGTGCCGGCGGTGCGCTTCCTCGGCATAGGCATCGGGGGTGGCGTCGATGTTCAGGGGGTTGTTCTTGCCTTTCCCCGCGCAGACGATCCGGTGGCCCATCGCCGACACGAATTCGATCAGCTCCATGCAGGACGACGGTTCGTCCCCCGCGCCAAGGCTGTACACGACCCCCAGCCGTTCCGCCTCGGCGCGCAGGTAGGCGCCGATGGTCACGTCGGCCTCGACGTTCATCATCACCAGGTGCTTGCCGCGTTCCATCGCGGCCAGTCCGATCTCGGCCCCCACGGCGGGCACGCCGGTCGCGTCCACCACCACGTCGATCAGGCCCGAGTCCAGCAGCGCCTCGACCCGGGACGTGGTGGCGATGCGGCCGGACTCGATCACCGCGTTCACGCCATCGGCGGTGTCGGCGGCCTGCGCCCGGTCGGGGTCGCCGTGGGCGATGGTGACGGCGCGGCCCGCCGCCTGCGGGTTCAGTTCGGAAATCGCGCCGATCTCGATCCCCTGCATGTGCGCGACGCGGGACACGATGTCGGTGCCCATCTCGCCCGCGCCGACCAGACCGATGCGGATCGGGCGCCCGGTGGCCGCGCGGGCGGCAAGGTCGCGGGCAAGGCCGGTCAGGGCGACGTTGGTGGGCATGGGGCACCTTCAGGTGGGACGTCCTCCGTGATACTGAACGTAGTGTCGTGCGTCAACACAGATGTTCATGCTGCGCCGCAGCAAAGCCGCCGGGAAATCCCCGTTGACAGGTCGAAACAATTGAACACATAGTCACCGTGCCAGACCGATGTTCAAATCGGCGGGAGGATCACAGCCAGACCGCGGCCCCCGGGCCGGGCGTGGCGCAGGCGTTCCTCCCGGTTCAGCGGCCAGAAAGGCACTCGAAAGGGAGGACTACCCATGTTGATCAGACCCGCGCTGTCCCGCCGGTCGTTCCTGTCGCGCAGCGCCGCCGTCGGCGCCATCGGCGTGTCGGGCGCGACGCTGACGGGGCTTGCTGCCCCCGCCCGCGCGCAATCCGACCTGCCCGACCCGCAGTCGGTGCTCGACGGCATCTCGGTCGAGAAATACGTGCGCGAGGATTACCGCACGCTCTATGGCCTCGACAACACGCCCATGTGGGACCCGGCCAAGGACTGGATCCGCATCGTGGACTGGGAAGCCGTGCGCGCCCAGCATGCGGGCACCACCGTCCGCTTCGCCATCGGCGCGGCCGACCAGGACAGCGCCGCGGCGGGGCTTGTGCCCTTCGAGCAGCTGTCGGGCATCAAGGTCGAGCTTGTCCCGATCCCCGACGACAGCTTCTACGACAAGGCCGTGGCCGAGTTCATCTCGGGCAATGCGTCCTTCGACGCGCTGCAGTTCTTCTCGCCGTGGCTGGGTGACTTCGCCGCCCCGGGCTTCCTGTTCGACCTGAGCGAATTCGCGTCGAAGTGGGGCCTGCCGCTGGACGACTTCTACGACACCTACCGCCTGAACTACGGCTACTTCGGCGGCAAGCTGTACGGCATCCCCTTCGACTGCGACATCCGGCAACTGCACGTCCGCAAGTCCTATGTGGAACAGGTGCTGGGCGGGCCCATCGACCGCTGGAACTCGATCACCACCTTCGACGACCTGATCCGGCTCGCGTCGGAACTGAACGGCATCGCGCCTGGCGTGTCGGGCGTGGGCATGATGGGCGCGCGGGGCTTCTGGTCCACCTATTCGTGGGAACAGATCGCCGCGCATCACGGCATGGACCTGTTCGATGCCAACTGGGCGGTCACGCTGAACTCGGACGCGGGCGTGAAGGCGCTGGAAACGCTCCTCGAACTCGCCAAGTTCTCGGGCGAGGCGACGGCGGGCGCGGGCTGGGACGAGAACCGCGCGGGCTGGCTGGGTGGCCGCTACGCCATGAACCTGTCCTGGCAGGATTCGGGCACGCAGGGCAGCCGCCCCGACCAGTCCACCATCGTGGACGACTTCATCACCATCTACGATCCGCGCGTGGCGGGTGGTCGCTTCGCGCCGACGAACATCGCGGGCTCGACCTCCTGCGTGGCAGCGAGTGCCCAGAACCCCGAGGGCGCGTTCCTGATGCTGTCGTTCCTCACGACCGCGTCGATCATGGCGATGAACGAGGCCAATGCGAACGGCGTGGCACCCGGCTACCGGTCGGTGCTGAACAACGCGCAGCTCGCCAAGGCGTCGCAGCCGCTGGAAGTCTGGGCCAAGGCGCTGGACTATGCCTGGTGCGCGCCGCGCCTGCCCGGCATGTTCGAGATGGAACAGGCACTCGGCAACGAGATCAACCGCGCCATCGTCGGCCAGATCTCGCCCAAGGAGGCGCTGGACAACGGCGCCGCCGCCTGGACCCAGATCATGGAACGCAACGGCTTCCGCGGCGGCGACGCGCCGGTGGCCTATGCCGACGTGGCGCCGGGCCTGTGGGCGGGCGCGGGCAAGCCGCTGCCGTTCTGATCGGGGTGCGCGACTTGACCGATCAAGCGGGGCAGGGGATCGTCGGTCGATGACCGATGCCCTGTCCAATCCCGGGGCGGTGAAGGCCGCCCCGGTCACCCGTCCCCGGCGGCGCCGCAGCCGCACGATGCGGCGGCTGTTCCCGTACCTGCTGGTGGCACCCGCCGTGATCTACCTGCTGGGGATCACCCTTTACCCCGGGCTTTTTGCCATGTGGCAGAGCCTGTATTTCGTCCGTTTCAACAACGCGACGTTTGTCGGGCTGGAAAACTACGCCGACCTGATGCGGGACCGCGAGTTCTGGCAGGCGCTGTGGAATACCCTTGTCATCGGGACGATCTCGCTCACCGTGCAGACGGTGCTGGCGCTGACGCTGGCCTATCACGCCTATCGCGACCCTTGGGTGAAGGGCTGGCGCATCCTGTTCCTGATGCCGATGCTGTTCATGCCGTCCGCCGTCGCCTACCTGTGGCAACTGGCGTTCAATGACGGGCGGGTGATTTCCGACATCCTGATGCGGGCAGGCGTGGTCGATGCGACGATCCCGTTCCTGTCGTCGGTGTGGCTTGCGCGCCTGACGCTGATCGTCACCGACGTGTGGCAGTGGACGCCGTTTCTGTTCATCATCTTCGTGGCCGGCCTGCAAAGCCAGGATGCCGAGGTCGAGGAAGCCGCGCGGCTGGACGGCGCGTCGTGGTTCCAGATCTTCTGGAACGTCTCGCTGCCCCTCTTGCGTCCCGTCATCGCGGTGGCCGTGGTGCTGCGGGGCATCGACATCTCGACCATGTTCGCCTCGGTCACCATCATGACCGCGGGCACCCCGGGCGGTATGACGGAAACGATCAGCTACTTCATCTACCGGACAGGGTTCCGCATGTTCAACTTCGGCTATGCCTCCGCCGCGTCGGTGGTGATGCTGGTGCTGACCATCGTCATCGCGCAGACGGTGGTGAAGCGCGCCTTCCGGTCGGGGCGGGCATAGCATGGCCCGCCGGTCCCGAAGCGAGCGGCTGTGGCTGCGGTATCTCATCCTGTTCACCTGGGCCGCGTTCTGCCTTGTGCCGATGCTGTGGTTCCTGTCCATCGGTCTGCGCCCGCGGACCGAGGTCATCACCGCCGAACCGATCTACTGGCCCACATGGTCGCTCGATGCCTGGCACATGATCTGGCGCGACTGGCCGATGCGGGCGTACCTGATCAACTCGCTGATGGCGATCGCCGGGTCGGTCGTGATCTGCGTGGGCCTGGCGATCCCCGCGGCCTACAGCCTTGCCCGCTACGAATACCGCGGGCGCGACGACATCGGGTTCTACATCCTGTCCACGCGCATGATGGCCCCCGCCATCGTGGCGATCCCGATCTTCTTCCTGTTCCGCAACCTCGGGCTTCTGGACACGGTCTGGGCGCTGATGCTGGTCTATGCGGCGATCAACCTGTCGATCACCACCTGGATCATCCGGTCCTACATGCTGGACATCCCCAAGGAACTGGAAGACGCCGCGCGAACCGATGGCGCGTCCGACCTGACGATCCTGTGGGAGATCATCATTCCCGCCTGCCGCCCCGGGATCATCACCGCCGCCGTCATCGCGGCCATCTTCGCGATCAACGAATTCCTGTTCACGCTGCTCATCGCGTCCACGCCCGCGGCCTACACCCTGTCGGTGGCGCTCGCGAACTTCTCGGGCGGGACCGACGGGATCATCTACAACGCCATCGCCCTTGTCGCCTTCATCGCGTTCCTGCCGGTGTTCCTGGTCGTCCTGATGATCCAGAAGCACCTGTCGCGCGGGCTGACCATGGGCGCGGTCAAGGGGTAAGTCATGGCCGCCATCGAGCTGCAGAACGTCGTCAAGCGATACGGCGCCTTCGTGGGGGTGCGGGAGTTCTCGCTGGCGATCCCGGACGAGGAGTTCCTGGTGCTGCTGGGGCCGTCCGGCTGCGGCAAGACCACCACCATGCGGATGATCGCGGGGCTCGAGGAACCGACCGAGGGGCGCATCGTCATCGGTGGCGAGGACATGACCGAGGTCGATGCCCGCGACCGCGACGTGGCGATGGTGTTCCAGGGCTACGCGCTTTACCCCAACATGACGATCTACGACAACATCCGCTTTCCCCTGCGGATGCGGGGCGTGCCCGCCACCGACCACGACCGCCTGATCCGCCGCGCGGCCGACATGGTGGAACTGGGCGCCTATCTGGACCGCAAGCCGGGCGCGCTGTCGGGCGGGCAGCGGCAGCGGGCGGCGCTTGCGCGCGCCATCGTGCGCCAGCCGCAGGCGTTCCTGATGGACGAACCGCTGTCGAACCTCGATGCGAAGCTGCGCGCGTCCATGCGGGTGCAGATCAAGCACCTGCAACGGGAACTCCGCGCGACCACCGTCTACGTCACCCACGACCAGATCGAGGCGATGACGCTCGCCGACCGGATCGTGGTGATGAACCAGGGTGCGGTGCAGCAGGTCGGCACGCCCGACGAGATCTATGCGGATCCGGCGAACACCTTCGTCGCGGGCTTCATCGGGGCGCCGCCGATGAACCTGATCGACGGGGTCGCCGATGGCGGCACCTTCACCGCGCCGGGCGTAACGGCCCCGTGCCCCGCCACCCTGCAGGGCAAGGTCGTGCTCGGGATCCGCCCCGAGGATTGCGTGGTCGGTGGCGGCAACCTGACGGGCAGCGTCTATGGCGTGGAACCCACCGGCGACATGACGTATCTGACCGTCAACGTCGGCACCCGCCAGGTCGAGGTGAAGGCCGCCCGCGACTTCCGCGCCGGTCTGGACACGCCCCTGACCATCGGCTTCGATCCGCGCCGGACGTATTTCTTCGACGGCGCGACCGGCCAGCGCCTGCGCCACGGATCCTGAGGCCCCCGCCATGCCGACCTACGACTACACCTCGATGGGGTTCTACACCTTCGACGCGCTCTGCCGTCCGGTGACCCATATCCCGCCGGGCGGGGATACCTACTTTGTCGAGGATTTTGCCCTCGCCGTGTCGGGCGCGGCGGGGTCGGCGGCCATCGTCGCGGCCAAGCACGGGCTGCGTGTGCAGGCGGCGGGGGGCGTGG
>DBBA01000265.1 GCA_002291955.1 Rhodobacteraceae bacterium UBA996
GGCATCGGCCAGGCGTCACCGGCCAGCGCGACCACCCCGGGCACCGAGGTGTCCGGCACCGCAGCCGGGTCGCCACCCAAGGCGAGCGCGCGCAGGTGGCGGGCCGCGTCGCGCCGGACGGTCACATGGCCGGCGTCCTGACCGGACAGCCGCTGTTCCAGCGCGCGCGTCGCCTTGGCCAGTTCCGGCAGCACCACCCCGTCGGCGGGCACCCGCGCGATCCCCTCCAGCGCGAGCCATCCTTCGGCCCGGTCGGCATCGAGCCAGGCGGCGGTCAGGGCGGTCGGCACCTCGACCGCGCCGGGGTCGTAGCGCGCCAACCCTTCGACCAGCAGGGCCTTGTCCCAGGGTGGAAACGGCGCGTCCCAAAGGGCGGTCGGTGTCACCCCGAACCCGCCCGTCTGGTTCGCCCAGCTCCGCGCGACCTGGCCTGCGCGGGCCACCTCGCCCATCCGAGCCAAGTCGAACGCGCGGTCGATCATCTCCTCGGGCGGGGAGACGTGGTAATCGTGCCAGGCCGCGTGGGCGGGCGACAGCGCCGCCGCGGCCTCGGCCACCGGGACGCCACCGACGCGGGTCAGGCGGCGCCGCTCGGCAAAGGGCATGGCGGGGGTCATCCAGCCCATCGCTGTTGCCAGTGCCACGGTCGCCGCGGCATTGCCGCCTTCGGCCAGCCCGTGCAATGCGGTCAGCGCCGCCGGGTCATCCGCCGCCAGCAGCGCGTCGAGCGCCGCGGTGAAGGCCGGGTCATCGGCGCCGGCCAAGGGTTGCGCCATAGTGGGCAGCGGCAGGACTGCCAGGACAAGCGCAGCAAGGACACGCATCGCGGCACCGGGTTCACAGGGGACACGTCCGCGAGTGAACGCCCGCGCCGTCCCTTGCGTCAAGCGCGATCAGACGGTCTCGATCCGCAGGGCGACGGGCGGCTCGGCCAGCACGCCGGTGCCGGGCATGGCGGCAATCGCCTCGTCCAGGGCTGCGCGCGTGGTGCGGTGGGTCACGATCAGCACGGGGGCGGCGCTGCCCTGATGGGCGTACTGGCGCATCCGGTCGATGGACACGCCCGCATCGCCCAGCACGGCGGCGATCTTGGCCAGCGCGCCCGGCTTGTCCACCAGCGCCATGCGCAGGTAATGCGGCGCCGGCGCGGCGGACGCCGCGGCCCGGGGGGCGGCCAGCGTCGCCGCGGGCTGGCCAAAGGTCGGGACCCGGATGCCGCGCGCCAGGTCGATCACGTCGGCCATGACCGCGCTGGCCGTGGGTCCCGCCCCGGCCCCGGCCCCCCGCAGCACGATCTGGCCGACCGCGTCGCCTTCCAGCACCACCATGTTGGTGCCACCCTGCAACTGGCCGAGCGGGCTGTCGGCGGGGACAAGACAGGGCGACATCCGGCATTCCAGCCCCCGGCCCGTCATCTGCGCGACACCCAGCAGCTTGACCCGGAACCCCATGTCGGCAGCGTGCCGGATATCCTCGATCGTGATGCGCTCGATCCCCTCGATCGCCACGCCCGCGAAATCCACCCGCGCGCCGAAGGCGACCGCGGCCAGAAGCGCCAGCTTGTGGCCCGCGTCGATCCCGCCGACGTCAAGCGTCGGGTCGGCCTCGAGATAGCCCAGGCTGCGCGCTTCCTCGAACACGGTGTCATAGGGCAGGCCCGCGTTTTCCATCCGGGTCAGGATGTAGTTGCAGGTGCCGTTCATCACGCCCATCACCCGGGTGATCGCGTTGCCGGCAAGCCCTTCGCTCAGGGCCTTGATGACGGGGATGCCGCCGGCCACGGCGGCCTCGAACCGGATCGTGCGGCCCGCGGCCTCGGCCGCCAGCGCCAGCCGCTGGCCGTGCAGGGCCAGCAGCGCCTTGTTCGCGGTCACGATGTCCTTGCCCGCGGCAATCGCGGCCTCGGTTGCCGCCATGGCCGGGCCGTCCGACCCGCCCATCACCTCGACCAGCACATCGACGTCGTCCCGGGCGGCCAGGGCTGCCGGATCGTCCTCCCAGGCATAGGAGGACACGTCCACCGGACGGTTCCGGGTGCGGTCGCGCGCCGACACGGCCGAGATGGTGACGGGGCGCCCGGCCCGCGCGGCGATCAGGTCGCCCTGCCGCTGGACGATATCGACGACACCCGCGCCCACCGTGCCAAGACCGGCGATCCCGAGACGCAGCGGAGAGGTGGGCATGGCGGGCTCCTGGGCGACCGGGCGGATTGCTTCGCGGCTGTTAGCGCCCTTCGCCGGACCATGCAACGCGGCCCGCGACGGCCGGGATGCACCGGGCGCGCGCCAGGGACGCACCGGAGCCGCACCGGGGACGCACCGGGGGCGCGTTCGCTAAGCTGCGGTCTGGAGGGCCGTGGTCAGGGGGCCGCGCCGACGGCAGCACCCCGGGCGCGCAGGGCGGCCGCCCGCGCCTGCAGGCGGAGGGTCTCCTCCTGAAGCGCCGCGGTTGCGTCGGGGGAGGGGCCAGGCAGGTCGGGAAGGGGGGCGATGCGCGGGTCGGGCGCCCCCGCAATGCCCGGAGGATCACCGAGGTCGGGCCAGTCCGTGCAGCCCGCCAGACACAGGACCAGGGCCAGCAGGGGCAGGGGGACGCCATGCAACGACATGGGGCGCACCATGGCGCCCCGCATCATCCTCTGCAAGCGGTGCGGCAGGCTGCGGCGTCAGCCGCCCGTGCTGCCGTCGTCGTCGTCGTCATCGCCGCCGCTCGAGGTCAGCACCATGTCCTCGCCCGTGCCGTCGTCGTGCGGCACGCCGGTCCCGTCGCCCATGCCTTCCCACAGCAGCTGCGGGGTGAAGCGCGGGCTGGACGGCGTGATGTTGCGGAACACCAGCGCATCCAGACCGATGTTGAAGACGGGCCGGAAGGGCAGCGCCGTCTCGACCACGATCAGGGTGTCGCCCGCGGCGATTTCCGGGATGTACTGGTCGATCCCGTTGATGGTCGCGTCGGTGTGGCGGATGGACGTGTTCGCGCCGCGCGACCACACCACGAAGTATTCCTCGGCGTCGGGGTCCCAGCCGACGGTGGTCACCCGCAGGCTCATGTCCGGGTGCCGGGTCCTGACGATGTATTCGTAGACCTCGAGCAGGCCGTCCAGATAGTCTTGGTCGACCTCCTCGGTAACGCGGCTCAGCATGTCGCTGATCGTGTAGGTCGCCTTGGTGTTGGCGGCCTGCATGCGGAAGGCGTCGAAGAAAGTGAATGTCGCGGCATAGGCCCAGACGAGCACCGGGAAGATCATCACGGTCTCGACCGACAGGCCGCCGGTTTCGTCGCCGGCAAACCGGCGCAGGGCAGGGTGGAGGGGCTTCAGCACCGACATCACTCCTCAATCCGGTTCGTTGACGAAGGCCGACGACACGATCAGGGCCACGCCGCCCGACGCATCCTTCTGGAAGCGGGCGCCAAGGCCGATGTCGGGGACCAGCGGGTCCACGATGTAGCAGGCCCGGATGATCATCATCTCGTTCTGCGCGCGGCCCTGGAAGGTCAGGGGCGGGTTCACGACGCCGGTGCGGTCCACGCAGGCCGCGTTCGGGTCGGGCACATTCCAGGTCGTGGTGTCGACCTGGATCAGTTCGAGGTGCATCGTGTTCATGCAGTCGGGCAGCAGCAGTTCGCCGCGATTGCAGATGGCGGTCTTGACCGCGTCATGGTTGTCCTGCGCATCGGGATCGTCGATGGGCATGATGCCCAGCCGCAGGTCGCGCACCGTGATGTCGAGGGCCCGGTCGAGCCAGACGTAGCGCATCGTCATCAGGCCCGACTCGATCGCCGAGATCAGCAGGGTCAGGAACAGCGGGAACAGGAACACGAACTCGACGGACGCGTTGCCGCT
>DBBA01000267.1 GCA_002291955.1 Rhodobacteraceae bacterium UBA996
ACCAGCGGCACGCCCGCCGCCGCGGCGGCATTGGTCATCGCCTCGGTGGCGCTGGTGTCCACCGGGTTCACGATGATCGCATCGACGCCCGACGCGATGAAGTTGTTGATCTGGTCCAGCTGCTTGGCCACGTCGTCGGCCGCATCCTCGATCTGCACCGACAGCCCGGCGGCATCGGCCTGGGCCTGGATGCCGTTGCGCAGCACCGTCAGGAAGTTGTCGTCGAACTTGGCCATCGTCACGCCGATGTTCTGCGCCATCGCGGACGAGGACATCAGCGCGGCAAAGCCGGCGGTCATCAGGATCTTCTTCATCTGGCTTCCTCCCTTTGTGGTGTCCGGCACACCTGTCTCTGTCACGCCGGAGGCCCGGATGGGCCGTCGTTTCACCGGCCCGTCACGCGGCCCTGGCCGTCAGGCGCGACCGGATGAAATCCATGGATGTGCGCAAGTCCCCCGCGGGATCGGCCGCGGCATGGACCGATGGCGCGAAGCACTCGAACGACACCGGCCCGGCGTATCCCGCCGCCGCCAGCGCCGCGATCTGCGCGACGTTGCCCAGCCGGTCGCGCTCGTCCACCAGCACGCGGTGTGCGTCGCCCATCTCGGCCACGCCCAGGTCGGGGTCCGTGACCCCCGACACATGGACGATCCCGGTGTGGCCGGGGAACAGCGGGCCACCGTGGGCCAGGTGGTGGTGGAACGTGTCATGCACCAGCCGGAACGTCCCCGCGGCGTCCAGCGCCGTGAGCGCGTCCACCGCTTCCGCCTTGTGGCGCAGCGCGCAGATCTCGAACCCCAGGGGTTCCACCAGCCCGACCAGCCCGTGGTCGTCGAGCATCGGCTTCAGGTCGCGCAGCGCGACCCGCAGGTTCGCCTGCCGCTCGCCGTTGCCCATGCCAAGGTTGTCGTTGCGCGGGATCAGGCTGACGGCTTCCGCCCCCGCCGCGCGGGCGATCCGGATCAGCGCCAGCGCCTCGGCGCGCCTGGCATCGGACCAGTCGTTGAACCGCTTGACCTCGGCCACCGCCAGCAGCCGCAGCCCGGCATCGCGCGCCATCCGGCCGGCCTCGGCCGGGTCCATCCCGTCGAACAGCGGCTGGGGCAGGTCGTTGCGGACCTCGATCCCGACGCAGCCCAGCGACGCCGCAAGGCGCACCAGGTCGGCATAGGACGCTCGCGCCACCGTCATGTGGTTCAGGGCAAATGCCACCACCGCGCCAGTCCTCCCCTTGCGCGCCATCGGCCGCCGAGGCGATCCCGCCGTTCTTGCGACCGCCTTGACCCTGCACCGCGAATCCGATTCGCGTCAATGCAACCGGTTGCAAAATCTCTCAGGGCTGAGGGATGCCGGGTGCCCGATGACGAAATCCCCTCATCATACCGACTCCGGCAGGTACAGGTCGGGTCGCAGGAAATGCTGCCCCGGCAGCGGATTGGCCCCGTTGCGCACAGCCTGCACCATGTGCCCCACCAGGTCCCGGCACAGCCGTTCCAGCGGCGTCGCGATCACCATCGCGACATGGCGGTCGGCCAGTGCGGCCCGGCTTTCGGGGGTGATCTCGTTGACCACCAGCGCCACGTCGCCCGGTGCCCGCGCCTCGCGCAGGGCGGCGATCGCACCCTCCATCCCGCCGCCCGCGCAATAGATGCCGCGCAGGTCGGGATGCCGCGACAGCAGGTCCAGCGTCGCCTCGTAGGTCAGTTGCCGCGTCTCCAGGTTCACCAGCGTGTCGAGCACGGTGAACTGCGGCGCGTATTCGCGCAGGTAGGACCGGAACCCCGTCTCGCGCAATTCGTGCCCGTGCCAGCGATAGCCGCCCACGAACACCGCGGCCTTGCCCGGCCGGTGCACCGCCGTCGCGATCATGTGGGCCGCAATCCGCCCGGTTTTCAGGTTGTTGAGCCCGACGTAGGTCTGCCGCACCCCCTGCGCGAAGTCGTTCAACAACGCAAAGCACGGCACGCCCGAGGCCTGTATCCCCACCACCGTGTCGGTGATCTCGGGGTGCGTGACGGCACTCGCGGCCACCGCATGGCAGGTCCGCGCCAGCTCGCGCATCAGCGCGGCAAAGTCGCCGGGCGACTGGGACGGCGCGAACAAGATCTGCGCGCGCCCCCGGATGCCCGGTGCCGCGGCGACCGCCGCCTCCAGCTCCTGCCGGAACGCCTGGTAGAACGCCTGCTTCTCCTTGTGCAGCACGAAGCCGAGCCGCACCTCGGGCACCTCGGCCTGGATGCGTTGCCCGATCAGCGCCGCCGCATGGTACCCGATGTCGCGCGCGGCCTCGTACACCCGTCGCGACGTCTCCTCGCGCACGCGGGCGCGGCCGTTCAGCACCCGGTCCACGGTCGCGACACTGACCCCGGCCGCCTGCGCCACATCGGTGATGATCGGTCGTCGTGCCATGGCGATCCCTGCGTGACAGGATTCCATCATCTTCCCGCAGACCATGATGTGCAATGAGGGAAAGCCAGCGATCCCGCCTATCGCGACTCCGGTCCGGTCCCCTAGGGTCGCCCCACCCCCGCAGGAGGCACCCCGCATGGCACGACGCGACTACTCGCTCCTTGGCCCCGACGCGCAGCGCGCCGTCGAGACCGGCCTTGCCGCGGCAGAGTGGTACCACACCGACATCCCCCGGGCCGAGATGAAGGCGCTGATGGCCCGCACCGATGCCCCCGCGATCCGCGACACGGCGATCTGGCTGGGCCTGATGGTGGCCTTCGCGGGCATCGCGATCTGGCTCTGGCCGTCCTGGTGGTCGGTGCCGTTCTGGCTGGCCTACGGGGTCCTGTACGGGTCGGCCTCCGATTCGCGCTGGCACGAATGCGGCCACGGCACCGCCTTCCGCACCGCATGGATGAACACCGCCGTCTACCACCTGGCCAGCTTCATGATCGTCCGCAACCCGGTCACCTGGCGGTGGAGCCACGCGCGCCACCACACCGACACCATCATCGTCGGCCGCGACCCCGAGATCGCCGCGATGCGCCCGCCCGCTGCCGCCCGGATGCTGCTGAACTTCGCAGGCATCCCCGACATCATCGCCGGGCTCTCGCGGATGCTCCTGAACGCCGCGGGCCGCCTCGACCCCGAGGAGGCGACCTTCGTCCCCGTGTCCGAGGTGCCGAAGGTGATCCTCGTGGCCCGCATCTGGACCGCCATCTATGCGGCCACGATCGCGCTGGCGCTGGCAACCCAGTCCATCCTGCCCCTGATGGTGATCGGCCTGCCGCGCCTCTACGGCGCCTGGCACTTCGTCCTGGTGGGATACCTGCAGCACGCAGGGCTGGCCGACAACGTGACGGATCACCGCCTGAACAGCCGCACCGTGCTGATGAACCCGGTCAGCCGCTTCATCTACTGGAACATGAACTACCACGTCGAACACCACATGTTCCCGATGGTGCCCTACCACCGCCTGCCCGACCTGCACGCGCGCATCCGCCACGACCTGCCCGCCCCGGCGCCGTCCATGTGGGCCGCCTACCGCGAGGTGCTGCCGGTGCTCCTGCGCCAGTTGCGCCACGAGGACGCGTTCCTGCGCCGCGACCTGCCCCCCACCGCCCGGCCCTACCGCGCGGAATTCCACGCCGATGTGAGTGCGGGCGCCCCCGGCGTTCCGGCCGAATGACGAGGATACGATGACCGACTGGACCGACGCCTGCGCGACCGATGCCATCGACCCCGAGGATGTGGTCCGCTTCGACCACGGCGGGCGCACCTTTGCGCTGTACCGCAGTCCCGACGACCGCTGGTACTGCACCGACGGGCTGTGCACGCACGAACAGGTGCACCTGGCCGACGGGCTGGTGATGGACCACCTGATCGAATGTCCCAAGCACAACGGCCAGTTCGACTATCGCACCGGGCAGGCGAAACGCGCCCCTGTCTGCGTGAACCTGCGGACCTACGAGACCCGGGTGGACGGCGACCGCGTCCTGGTCCGGATCGGATAGCCCCATGCGCCACGCCCGCATGACCGTCGCCGACCTGCGCGCCGCCAAGGGCACGCGCAGGATGACGATGCTCTATGTCGAGACGCCCGAGGAAGCCGCCGCCGCCGCCGCCGCGGGCATCGACATCCTGTCGATCGTCCACCCGCTGTGGACACCCGCCATGCGCGCGGCCGCGGGGGACTGCTTCGTGCAGGTGGGGCTCCTTTACGGGGTGCTCGCCACGTTCGAGGACTACCTGCGCGAGGGGCACCGCGCGGTCCTGACCGGGGGCGACAGTGTCTATTGCTCGGCCTCGCTCGACACGATCCGGCGAATGGCAGCCGAAGGACTGCCGGTGGTCGGCCATGTCGGCCTGGTCCCGCACAAGTCCACCTGGACGGGCGGCTTCCGCGCCGTCGGCAAGACCGCCGCCAGCGCGGCGCAGGTCTGGCACCAGATGCAGGCCCATGCCGACGCGGGCGCCATCGGCGTGGAACTCGAGGTCGTGCCCGACCGCGTGGGCGCGGAACTGACCCGGCGCTCGCCCCTTGTCACCTTCGGCATGGGCGCGGGCGCGGGGACCGACGTGCAGTATCTGTTCGCCGAGGATGTGCTGGGCTTCACCCGCGGGCACCGGCCCCGCCACGCCCGCGTCTACCGGGATTTCCGCGCCGAATACGACCGCCTGCAACAGGAACGGATCGCGGCCTTTGGCGAATTCCGCCAGGATGTGCAGACCGGCGCCTATCCGGGCCCCGAGCATGCCGTGGGCATTGCGGACGCGGAATTCGACGCCTTCCTTGCGGCGCTCGGTCCGCCGGATCCGGCCTGACCCGACCGGTCAGTCCCGCAAGCTGCGGATCGCCACCCGCGCGGCCTGCGTCAGGGCGGGTTCGGTCGCGGCGAGGATCGCGATCCGGTCAAAGACCGCGGGCCCCTCGGCCAGCACGTCCCGCAAGGCCTGCCCGAAGGTCTGGCGCAGTTCGGTCCCGATGTTGAACTTGGCGACCCGCGCGGTTGCCGCCAGCCGCCGGCGCTGGGCAGGTGGCACGCCCGACCCGCCGTGGATCACCAGCGGCACCGGCACTACCGCCGCAATGGCCCGCAGCCGCGCCTCGTCGATCCCGTCCGTGGCTTCGGTCTGCAGGTGCACGTTGCCCACCGACACCGCCAGCGCATCGACGCCGGTGTCCGCCACGAACCGCGCAGCTTCCCCGGGGTCGGTCCCGGTGGACACGGCCCCGCCCGCATAGCCCACGAACCCCAGTTCCCCCTCGCAGGACACGCCCGCCGCACGGGCCATCGCGGCAATCGCGGCCGTGCGCGCGATGTTGTCGCCAAGGGGCAGGCGCGAGCCGTCATACATGACGGACGTGAACCCCTCGCCGATGGCCGCACGGCAGACCTCGGCATCCTCGCCGTGGTCCAGGTGCAGCACGACCGGCACCGACGCGCCATCCGCCAGCGTCCGCATCATCTGCGCCAGCACCGGCAGGGGCGTATGGGCGCGCGCCCCGGGGCCGACCTGCAAGATGACCGGCGCGCCTTCGGCCTCGGCCGCGGCCACATAGGCGCGCATGTCCTCCCACCCCAGGCAGACCAGCCCCGCGACCGCCTGGCCGTCCCGCAGCGCAGGTCCCAGCACCTCGGCCAGCGTGGCCCGCGTCATTTGAACTTGGCCACCATGTCCAGGATGCCCGGGATCGTGTGCAGCTGGTCGGCGTGCGCGGGCTGGAAGTACTGCACCAGGCTGCGCTGCGACAGCCCGCCCAGGATGGTGAAGTAATACATCTCGTAGCCCGGCAGCACGCAGCAGGGGTGATAGCCCCGGTCGATCAGCACGGTGGACCCGTTCACGACGTGGTAGGCGTCGCCGGGTGCATCCTCGTCCCGTTGCAGCATCTGCAGGCCCGACCCGTGGGCCGGGCGGAAGCGGAAGTTGTAGGTTTCGTCATGGCGCGTCTCGACCGGCAGTCGGTCGGTGTCGTGCTTGTGCGACGGAAACCCCGACCAGCCGCCCTGACCCACGGTGTAAAGCTCGGACACCAGCAGGCGGCCCACCCGGTCCTTCTGCTTCTGCCCCAGGATGTGCTTGATCTTGCGGTGCGTCTTGGTGTCGTCCGACCCGTACTGCACCATGTCGATCTCGTCCGCCCGCACGGCGAAGGGCGCCAGCACCTGGTCGAACTTTGCGCCCGCGATGAACACCTCGGCGCTCGCGCTGCCGCAGGTGATCCGGGCGGGGGCGCCCGAGGGCACATAGACCCCCTCCGGCTCGCCGTCCCAGACATCGGTGCCGCGGTTCCCGATCCCGGCAAAGGTCTGGTCGCCCACGGCAACCGTCACCGTCCCGGTCGCGGGCACCACGCAGGTCTCGTAGCCCGGGACGGCATGGTCGAACACCTCGCCCCGCCGTAGCTTGACGATGTTGAAGTAGTTCAGCGGCACCAGCGGATGGTCGGCGCCCACGATGGGCGCGTTGCGGTTGTCATGGGGCGGGATGTGCATGGGCGTGGTCCCTTCAGGACATCAGGGGCGCGGGATGCGCGGACAGGAAGGCGTCAAGCTCGGCCGTGGTCGGCATGGCGGGGGCGCAGCCGACGCGGCCCACCACGATGGCGGCCGCCGCCGACCCGCGCAGGACAGCGTCGGTCACGCCCAGTCCTGCCGCGCGGGCGGACAAGAGGCCCCCCAGGAACGCATCCCCCGCGCCCGTGGGCTTCAGCGCGCGGACCGGGTAGACGCCGGTGCGCACCTCCTGCCCCCCGGCCCATGTGACCGCGCCCGCCTCGCCCATCTTGTAGATCACCAGCCCGGCGGACAGGTGCCGCGCGTGGTCCAGCGCGGCCGCAGGATCCCCCGCCAGCACGCCGAACTCGACGTCATTGCCGACAACCACATCCGATAGCGCCGCCGCGCGCCCGCAGACCTCGGCCGCCTCCTCTGCTGACCGCCAGCTGTAGGGGCGATAATCCATGTCGAACACGATCTCGCACCCCGCCGCGCGGGCCAGCGCGAACGCCCGGAACGCCGCGCTGCGCGAGGGTTCCGCCGCCAGCACCGTGCCCGTGGTCACCAGCGCCGCGAAGCGGGCGTAGTCGATGCGCTCCACATCCGCCTCGGTCAGCGCGAAATCGGCCGCGCCGTTGCGATAGATCACCGTCTGGTGCCCCGCGAGCCGACTTTCCGACAGCGCCAGCGAATTGCGCGCCTCGCCCCCCGCCGCCCGCACATGGGCGCGGTCGATCCCGTAGCGGTCGAGTTGCGCCAGGCAATACCGCCCCACCGCATCGTCCGACACGCAGGTCACCAGCGCCGCCCGGCACCCCTGCCGCACCAGCGCCACCGCGATGTTGGCCGCCGACCCACCCAGCGCGGCGACAAACCGCGCGGCCCCTTCAATGGATGTCCCCGGCGGGTCGGGCATCAGGTCCATTCCCGCCCGGCCCAGCACCAGGAAACCGCCGTCGCGCCCCGACGCCATGTCCTCTCCCCCGCGCGCCAACGAAACCCGTTGCGCCCCGATTTTGCGCAGGATATGACGTTTGCAACCGGTTGCAAACCGGATTCTGGCCAGTCGGTTCCTGGGAGGGGGTCATGCCGGAGATCGGCATCGGCATCGTGGGCGGCGGCTACATGGGCAAGGCCCACGCGGTCGCCATGGCGGCCGTCGGCGCCGTGTTCGACACCCCGCTCCGCCCCCGACTGGAGATGGTCTGCGCGACGACCCCCGCCTCGGCCGACCGCTACCGCGCCGCCTACGGCTTTGCCCGCGCGACCGACGACTGGCGGGTGCTCGTCACCGACCCGCGGGTGGGCGCCATCGTCATCGCCGCGCCCCAGCACACCCACCGCGCCATCGCCGAAGCCGCCATCGCGCGGGGCAAGCCGGTGTTTTGCGAAAAGCCGCTGGGCGCGAGCCTCGCCGACGCGCAGGCCATGACCGCCGCAGCCGAGGCCGCCGGTGCCATCA
>DBBA01000373.1 GCA_002291955.1 Rhodobacteraceae bacterium UBA996
TAGATTGAACCTATTCCCGCCGCACCGCGACCTACTTGTGGTGCATGACGGGGATCAGCCTCGGATCGGCCAACGCCGGTTCGGGAGGGTCGGAGTTCGTTTCCTGCCAGGGACGAGATCCGGTCGCGGCTGAACCGTCGTGAAGGGGCTCGACGTGCGAACATCGGGGGGAACGATGCTCACGGACTTCTTCATTTCCGGCCGGTCGGCGGGTCCCGCGGGCCCGTCCGCGGGCGACGGTCTGCGGTCCGCGTCCATCCTGGCGCGGCTGACCCGGTTCGACCGGCGGTCCCGCGGCGCGGCCCCCATCGCCGCCGATGCGCCGCCGCCCGACGCGCTGTCCGCCGCTTCCGAGGCCGAGCGTCTGAAGCGCCTGCGCGCGTCGTTCGAGGACGACCTTGCGCATTTCCTGCGCGGCGCCTCGTCTGCGGCGGCGGAATGACGCCCGGCCGACGCCCCGTTCCCCGCCATCTGCGCCATTCGAAAAAAGTTTGAACCGAATGCCCCACAGCACCGACCCACGGATGTAACGCGCAGATGTGGCGCGTTTGGGTAGGGGGGCGAGATCAGGACCGTCCCTGGGTGTGTGTGACGTGTAACAAGTCGGACGGAATTCCCCCGTCGAACCGCCGGGTGCCGGCGTAACGAGTGTGCAGGTTGACGAGTGTGGCGCCGGCTTCCGGCGCAGGTGGCCGGTGCCGCGAGGGGCCGGCCACCGCCCGCGAAGGGCGCGGGTCAGTACGACGTGAAGAGTTCGCCCCGGGGCCGGCAACGGCTCCGGGGCTGTCATTTCGGCCCCCTGTCGCCGGTTTTCCCTTGATGCCACCGCCCCGTGCGATAGGTCGCGCCCATCGCACAGCAGGGGGAAGCCGCATGTTTGCCGTCGAGGTCCGCGACCACATCATGATCGCCCATTCGCTGCCGTCGCCGGTCTTTGGTCCGGCGCAGGGCATGCACGGGGCCACCTTAGTGGTCGATGCGGCCTTCTACACCGCCGACCTGGACCCGAACGGTCTGGTGGTCGACATCGGCCTCGCGACCGAGGCGCTGGCCGCCGTGCTGGCGCCCCTGCGCTACAAGTGCCTCGACGACCTGCCGGAATTCGCGGGCCGGATCACCACGACCGAATTCCTGTGCCATCACATCTGGACCGGGATCGCCGACGCGGTCCGCGCGGGGCGCGTGGGCGACGGCGGTCGGGTGCGGCGGCTGCGGGTGATGCTGCACGAAAGCCACGTTGCGCGCGGCTGGTACGAGGCCGATATCGCCGCCGGGCACTGACCTTGTGGTTTTCGGCCGACTGGTTGTCCTTGCGCGAACCCGCGGACCGTGCGGCGCGCGATCAGGGCCTGGCATCTGCCGCAGCGCAGGTCGCCGGGGACGCACCGGTGATCCTTGATCTTGGGTGTGGCACCGGGTCCACCCGGCGGGCGCTGGCGGACCATCTGCCGCCTGCCACGCAGTGGCGGCTGGTGGACCACGACCCGGCACTCCTGGCGCTGGCAGCCGGACCGGGGACACGGACCTTTGCCGCGGACCTGAATGCGCTGGATGCGCTGCCCTGGGACGGGGTCACGCTGGT
The DNA here is from genome assembly GCA_002291955.1 of Rhodobacteraceae bacterium UBA996. Classification (GTDB taxonomy): domain Bacteria; phylum Pseudomonadota; class Alphaproteobacteria; order Rhodobacterales; family Rhodobacteraceae; genus UBA996. The sequence goes on from DBBA01000373.1 coordinate 1,583, forward strand.
CACCTGTTCCGCGCTGGTCGACCTCGTCTCCGACGACTGGCTGACGCGGCTGACCACGATCCTGTCCGACCGCCACCTGCCGTTCTATGCGGCCCTCAGCTACGACGGGCATATGTCCTGGAGCCCGGCCGATCCGGGCGATGCTGACGTCACGGCGGCGTTCAACCGCCATCAGACGGGCGACAAGGGGTTCGGGCCGTCCCTCGGCCCGCAGGGTGCGGCGGCGCTGGCCGCGCGGCTGGCTGCCCTGGGGTTCTCCGTGAGGATCGCCGACAGTCCTTGGCGCCTTCAGCCGCGTGACATGGCGCTTCAGGACGCGCTTCTTGCGGGGATCGGCGCCGCCGCGGCCGAGGCGGGCGCTTCCGATGCGCCCGACTGGACCCGTCGGCGCCGCGTAAGCCTGCCCGAAACCACGATGATCGTCGGTCATGCCGATATTCTGGGCTGCCCGCACGGAACCTGACGGCCACGCCATGCGTTGTGATGTGACGTTCGCGTGACAATGGCGTAACGCATCCTAGGTGGACATTCATCCGAACCGCCCCAGAACGACGAGGACCGCCTTGCGACAAGCCACTGTGACCGACCGGGTGTGGCGGCATTTTCTGGACCTGCGGGCGGGCCGCGTGCCCGCGCGTCCGGCCTTCCGTCCGACCGCGGCCGAAGCCGCGGCACTGGCGCTCTATGCACCCCTCGCGCAGCGCAGCGGGCTTGCGGCCGAACCGCGTCGGGCCGTGACGGTCGCCCAGATCGGCCAGTCGCTGGACGGGCGGGTGGCCACCATCTCGGGCGATGCCCGGGACATCTCGGGTTCCGACGGGCTGTGCCACCTGCACCGGCTGCGCGCCCTGTGCGATGCGGTGGTGATCGGGGTGCGCACCGCCCTGCACGACCGTCCGCGGCTTACGGTGCGCCTTGTTCCGGGGCCCAGCCCCGCCCGCGTGGTGATCGACCCCGACGGGCGCCTGCCCGATGATGCGCCCTGTCTGGCCGACGACGGTTGCCGGCGCGTGGTCGTGCAGGCCTTGGATCGCCCGCGCCCCCGGGGGATCGAGGTGATCCGCCTGCCGCGTGAGGGCTGGATCGACCCCGCTGACGTACGCGCCGCGCTGTCCCGGGCAGGGTTCGGCACGGTGCTTGTCGAAGGCGGCGGCATCACGATTGCCCGGTTCCTCGAGGCGCGGGTGCTGACGCGGCTGCATGTCGCCGTGGCGCCGCTGATCATCGGCTCGGGGGCACCCTCGCTGACGATGCGCCCGATCGACCGGCTGCGCGATGCCCTGCGCCCCCCGACATCGGTCTACGGGCTGGGGGACGAGGTCCTGTTCGACTGCGACCTCGCGACGTCGGCAACCCGCAAGGCGGGGATGGCGGATACATCGGCCGTCTGCGCCTGACCCTTCCGCGCGGCTGTCAGTAGCGGACGCGGTGCATCAGCGTGGCCGGATCCGCCAGGATCCCGGGATAGGCGCCGGCAAGGTCGGAAAACGCCGTCTCGCCCGAGATCAGGGCCTCCAGCGCCGGGTCGGCAAGCAGGCGCAGCGCGGTGTCCATGCGCCGCCGGAAGGTCCAGCGCGGGGCCCGTCCGGGCGGCACCCGGCCGACCTGACTGCCGACGATCCGCAGCCGTTGGCTGTGGAACGCGGCGCCCAGCGGCACGGGCACGGTTCCCGCCCCGTACCAGCTGGCCTCGACCACCGTCGCCTCGGACCCGCACAGGTCCAGCGCGCGGGCCAGGCCCGCGGCGCGGGCGCTGGTGTGGATCACCACGTCCTGCTCGCCCGGGGCATCGTCGGGATCGGCGAAGCGGCAGCCCAGCCGGGCGGCCAGCGCCGCCCGCGACGGTGCGACATCCACCAGCGTGACCTCGGCCCCGGGCAGCCGCGCGGCAAGGTACCCGGCCAGCGCACCCACCACACCCGCGCCCACGACCGCGACACGGTCGCCGGGTCCGGCGCCCGAATCCCACAGGATCGTCAGCGCGGTTTCCATGTTGGCGGCAAGCACCGCGCGGGCCGGGGGCACGCCGTCCGGCACCGGGACCGCCATCCCGTCGGGACAGGCAAAGCGCGTGGCATGGGGCGCAAGTGCAAAGACCGTCTCGCCGTCCCGCGCACCCCCCGCAATCCGGCCGACCGCGCAATAGCCATAGGCCACCGGGAACGGGAACCTCCCCTGCATCAGGGGTGCGCGCATCCGTTCGACCTCTTCGGTCGGCACCCGGCCTTCGGCCACCAGCCGCTCGGTCCCGCGGCTGATCCCGCTGAACAGCGTCTCGACCAGGAGCTCGCCTGCAGCGGGGGCGGCTGCAAAGGGGCGCAGCTCGGCCACAAGGGGGCCGGTCAGCCACAGGGCATTGGCGGATGGCGTCTGGGTCATCGGATATCGCGTCCTTGCTGGGCCCGTCCTGCCGCTGTTCCGGCAGCCGCATCCCCATAAGCGGTCGCCGCTGCCGTCGCCCGTGGCGACGTCCCCCGATATTTCACGCGTGACGGCGGGGAAAGGGTCTGCCGCGCCCCTTTTGCATGGCGTCCGCAGGGGCTAGTGTGCCTTCGGCGGGTGGGACACGGGTGTGAGGCGTGGTGATGGCGTGGCGTGCGGGCGTGGCGATGGTTCTGGTCACATCTCTGGCCGTGGCAACAGCCCTGCAGGCGCAGACACCGCCGCCCGCGCGTCCGGACCCCTCTGCCGCACCACCTGCGCCGGTGACCGTTGCGGTCGTCGGCGACAGTCTGGCGGGCGACTACTGCCGGGGCCTGCGCCGGGTCCTGGACCGCGTCCCCGGATACGAGGTGCTGTGCTGGGCGCATCCGTCCTCGGGCCTGACCCGGATCGACTTCTTCGACTGGGACGCCACCCTGCGCGACTACCTGTCCACCACGACCCCCGACATCGCCATCGTCGGCATGGGCGCGAACGATGCGCAGCGGATCGTGGTCGACCGGGCGATGTATGACCTCGACGATCCCGAATGGTCCGAAATCTATGGTGGCCGCGTCGACGGCATGGTCGGCGCGCTGAAGGGTGCGGGGATTCAGGTCGTCTGGATCGGCGTGCCGGCCGCGTCCAGCCGCCGGTACGATGGCAAGCTCGCCCTGATCGACGCGATCTATCGTGCCCGCGCCACGGCTGGCGAGGTCTCATTCCTTGACCTGCGGGCGCGCACGCTCGACGCCTCGGGCCGTTATGTCGCGACGCTGCCGGACAAGTCCGGTCGCGACCGTCCCGCGCGGCAAAGCGACGGGATCCACTTCTCGGCCGACGGCGAGGTTCTGGTGGGCTGCATGCTGCTCGACTACCTGCCGGGCGGACCCGACGTGCGCAGCGCATCCCAGGTCTGCTAGGACCCCACGCAGGCGACCCCCATGCTGTTCCACACCTCGGCCTTCGCCGCGTTCTTCATCGTGGCCTTCGCTGCGGCCTGGGGAACCCGGTCCCATCCCGCGCTGCACCTGTGGACGCTCACCGGCCTGTCGTTCTGGTTCTATGCGGCCTGGGACTGGCGGTTCGCCCTGCTGCTTGGCGCAAGCGCCGTGGGCAACCACTGGGCCGGTCTGGCCGTGTCGCGCGCGCACGGGGCGGCCCGGCTGCGGCTCGTGACCCTGGCGGTCGGGGCGAACCTCGGCCTGCTCGGGGTATTCAAGTACTACGACTTCTTCATCGGCTCGGCCAACGCGCTGGCGCAGTCGCTGGGGCTGGACGGCGGGCTGCCCTATGCCGGGCTGATCCTGCCCGTCGGCATCAGCTTCTACACTTTCCAGGGCATATCCTATGTGGTGGACGTGCACCGCCGCGACGTCGCCCCCTCGACCCGCCTGGTCGAGACAGTGCTCTACATCACGCTCTTCCCGCAGCTGGTGGCCGGGCCGATCCTGCGCGCGGCCGACATCCTGCCGCAGATCCGGGCGCGCTGGATCCCGACCGCCGGGCCGGAACGGCTCGCGCTCGGCTTTGCTGCGGTGATGATCTTGTCGGGCCTGTTCAAGAAGCTCGTGCTGGCCAACCACATCGCGACCGGCATCGTGGACGAGGCGTTCTTTGCCCCCGCCGACTATGGCGCCGCGGACCTGTGGCTGGCCGCCTATGGCTACACGATCCAGATCTGGTGCGACTTCTCGGGCTATTCCGACATGGCCATCGGGCTGGGCGCGCTTCTGGGCTTCCGCTTCATGGCGAACTTCGACCAGCCGTTCCGGGCGACGTCGATGCGCGAGTTCTGGCGGCGCTGGCACATCTCTCTGTCCACGTGGCTGCGGGATTACCTCTACAAGCCGCTCGGCGGCAACCGCGGGGGGGCGTGGCTGACGGGCCGCAACCTGTTCCTGACGATGCTGCTCGGCGGGTTCTGGCATGGCGCGGCGTGGACCTTTGTCCTGTGGGGGGCGATCCACGGAGCGGCGCTGGTGATCGAACGCGCGGTCGGTCCGGTGGTGCGCGGCCGGGCTGGGGCGGTGCTCGGCTGGCTTGTCACCTTCCACATCGTCGTCTTTACCTTTGTCCTTTTCCGATCCGAGGACCTGACGCTGTTCGCCGAGTTCCTGCGCGGCCTTGTCCGTTTCGAACAATCGGCGGCTCTGGCCACCCCGTTCCTTGGGATCCTGATCCTTGGCGCGCTGGCCCTGCATTTCGCTCCGCCGGGCGGGCCCACGCGCGCGGCAGCGGTGGCTGACCGGCTGCCCTGGCCGTTGCTCGGGCTGGTCGCGGGTGGCATGCTGGCGCTGATCGGGTTCCTTGCGCCCGACGCGATCACGCCCTTCATCTACTTCCAGTTCTGACAGGCGCTCCCGATGACCGACGATCCCCGCCCGACCCGCTCCATCGCCGCGACCGGGGGCGCGCTGGTGCTGGCCGCGGCGGTGGCGCTGGTGCTGAACCCGGGCACGCCGCTGGCCTGGGCCTTCGACGCGCCCTTGCCCGAATGGGCGGCCTTCCCGGCGATGGACGCGGGCGCGTGGTTCGAGGGCGTGGGCCTCACCCTTGGTCTCGACCGCCCGGGACAGGCGGTGCGCGACCTGGTCGCGCGGATTTCGGGCGGGTGATCACCCGTGTTGCCCTCGTTGCCCTGATGGCGCTGGTCCCTGCCACAGCACGCGCATTCTGCGCCGACCCCGCGCCCGTCGTCACCGCGGCGCAGGCGGACCGCATCCTGCGGATCGACACGCGCGCCGGGCGCCTTGCCGCCACGCTGACGCTGCCCGGCGCCCCGCCGCAGGCCGCCGTCCTGATGTTGCACGGCTACACCGGGTCGCGGGACGAGTTCCGCAGCGCCGCCGGCGAGGGCACGTTCACCCGTGCTGCGCAGCTGCTCGCGGAACGCGGTGTGGCGTCGCTGCGGATCGACTTCCGCGGGTCGGGCGAAAGCGATGGCGCCTGGGAGGACACGACACCGGACAGTCAGGCGCAGGATGCCGCGGCCGCGCTGGCCGCACTGTCCGGCCTGCCCGAAGCCGGCGGGCACCCGCCGGCCGTCCTGGGGTTCTCGATGGGCGGGCTGGCCGCGCTGTCGGCCGGACCGGCCGCATCCCGGGTCGTCCTGTGGAACCCGGTCGTCGAGCCGCGCCGGACCTTCGAGGCGATCCTGGGTGCCGCGGCCTTCGCGACCGCAGCGACGGGTGGCGATGTCCTCGTGGGCACGACCGGCCTGCGGCCCGGCTTCTTCGCCGGGATCGACGCGGCCCGCCCGCAGGATGCCGCCCTGCGGCTGCCCGTCCCGTTGCTGATCGTGGCAGGCGGGCGCGACACGGTGGTGCCCGACGGCCCATCCATCGCCGACACTCTGGCACGTGGACGCACCGCCCCGACACAGATGATCGCGCCACCGCTCGGGCACGATCTGGGGGCGGTCTCGGACCTGGCCGCGTTCGACGCTGTCGTCGCCTGCACGGCCGCTTTCCTGCTCCTCCGCTGACGGCCCCGGATCGGTCCGAGGCGCCCGACGGGCGGACATCTGGGGAGGTTTCCCGCAACTTTCTGTCCCGCGCCCCTCGCATCTGGCGATCCTTTGCCCCATATGGCGCGACAGCAGACGACACGAGGAGGGACAATGCGCAGGGTCAACGGACCGTGGTGCGACGCATGTTTCGGGGACGACCGTTCGGGCCGCGATGCCCGGCGCACCTGATCGCGCCCTTCCCACCTTCCGGACACTGCGCAGGATCCCTTGATGGCCGACGCGACCCACGCCGACCCTGACCACGCCCATGCCGACACGGCGCACGCGGGCCTGAGCCTGGTCGCGTGTGCGCTGTGGATCGCGCTTCCCGCCTCGGTGCTGGCGGCGGTGCTGTGGCTGGCCACGCACGGACCGCTTCCCGTGGCCGTCAGCCGCGACTGGGTTCCGGCCCTTGGCGTGTCCTTTGCCTTCCGCATCGACGGGCTGTCCCTGATGATGCTTCTCCTGATCTCGGGGATCGGGGTGGCGGTCTTCTCCTATGCCGGGGCCTACATGGCGGGCGACCCGAAACAGGTGCGCCTGTATGGCCTGCTGACGGCCTTCATGCTCGCCATGGCAGGGGCGGTGACGGCCGACGACGTGATTCTTCTGTTCCTGTTCTGGGAAGCGACCTCGATCCTGTCCTTCCTTCTCGTCGGGCTGAAGCACGACAAGCCCGAGGCGCGGAAGTCCGCGCAACAGGCGCTTCTGGTGACAGGGACCGGCGGTCTGGCCTTGCTGGCGGGGCTTCTGATCCTGGTGCAGCAGTTCGGCACCACGCAACTGTCGGCGATCGTCGCGGGGATGGCCGACAGCGGGCCGACACCGCTGTCGAACGCGGCACTCCTGCTGATCTTCGTGGGCTGCTTCACCAAGTCGGCGCAATTCCCGTTCCACTTCTGGCTGCCGAACGCGATGGCTGCGCCCACGCCGGTCTCGGCCTACTTGCACTCGGCGACCATGGTGAAGCTCGGCGTGTTCCTGCTGGCGCGCTTCGACGCGGGCGCGGGCGAATGGCCGCTGTGGACCATGCTGTTGCAGGCCGTGGGGTCGATCACCGCGGCCTGGGGCATGACGCTGGCGCTATCCGAACGCGACCTGAAGCGCATCCTGGCCTGGTCCACGGTGGCGACGCTCGGCACCCTGGTCGTGCTGGTGGGCCTGCCAGGGCCCGAGGCATCGCTGGCCGTGGGGTCCCTGCTGCTGGCGCACGCGCTGTACAAGGCGCCCCTGTTCTTCGTGGCAGGCAACGTGGACCACGGGGCGGGCACCCGGATCATCGACAACCTCGGCAACCTGCGGCGCAGCATGCCGCTGACGGCGGTCGCGGCCGCCCTTGCCGGCCTGTCGATGGCCGGTCTGCCCCTGTCCTTCGGCTATGTCGTCAAGGTCGTGACCTATGAGGCCAAGGCCGTCGAAGGCGTGCTGACCTGGGTGCCGCTGGCCAACCAGATCTTCACCGCGCTGGCCGTCGCGGTGGCCGGCACAGCCGCGATCCGCCTGTTCTGGTGGAACCCCGGCGGGGTCGAGGCACCGGCGGCGCACGAGTGTTCCTGGGGCATGGTCCTGCCGCCCCTGGTCGTGGCGGGTGCGGGCCTTGTGCTGGGGTTCTATCCCGGGATCGTGACCGAACTCCTCCTCGGGGTCGCGGGCGCTATGGAGACCACCCGACCCGGCGTCGTCGCGCTGCCGACCCCGGCCGAGCAACTGAACCCCGCCGACATCTGGGGCACCGTGGGGGCCACACTGCTGGCGGGCGGGTTCATCCTGTACTTCTGGGATTTCCTGCACCGTGTGCTGATGCGGCCCTTTGCCGTTGTGGCCCGGATGGGCGCGCGCGCGTTCTTCGACGCCTCGCTTGCGGCGCTGCCGCGCATCGCCGCCCGGGTGACGCGCGGCCTGCAGCACGGCAACGGGCCGCGCTACATGATGCTTGCCGTGGTGGCCACGCTGGCCGCGCTCGCGGCCGTGTTGCCGCGCGCACTGGCGGACGTGGCGCTTCCGGTGTGGGAGGCACCCTCCGCGGGCCTTGCGACCGGCGTCGCGATGATTGTCGCGGGCGCCGTGGCGGTCCTTCTCCTTCGGGACAGGTTCGTGCTCATCCTTGCGGCCGGGCTCGTGGGCTACGGCAGCGCGGTCGTCTTCCTGTTCCTCGGCGCGCCCGACGTGGCCTTCACGCAGTTCGTGGTCGAGACCGTCTTCGTCATCATCGCGGCGGCGGTGCTGATCGCCTTGCGCGGCGGCGGCAAGGCCCAGGTCCACGCCGACCGGTCGATGCCGGTCGCGCTGCTGCTGGCCGGCGCCCTGGCCAGTGCCGTCACCGCCCTTCTTGTCGCCGTGATCGCGCGGCCTTTCGACCCCGTCCTGTCGGACTATTTCGGGTCGGTCAGCGTGCCCGAGGCCTTCGGGCGCAACGTAGTCAACGTCATCCTCGTGGACTTCCGAGCCGTTGACACGCTGGGCGAGATCACGGTGATCGCGCTGTCCTTCATGGCGGCGCTTCCCCTGTTGCAGCGCCTGATGGCCTCGACGGCCGACATCGCGACGCAGGCGGGCGGGCGGCGTGTCGTGATGCTCGATGTGGTTGCGGGGCCGCTCTACCGCGTCATCCTGATCGCGTCGATCGTGGTCTATTTCCGCGGCCACAACGAACCCGGGGGCGGCTTCATCGGCGGACTTCTTGCGGTGACGGCGACGATCCTCTGGGCCATCGCGCACGGCAGTCGCGCGGCCGAGGCGCGGCTTCCCTTCGGCAACGCCCTGGTCCTGACGGCAGCAGGCTTCGGTCTGGGGGCTGCCGCGGGACTGCCCGCATGGCTGTACGGTCTGCCCTACATGACACACCTGTGGGCCACGATCCCCCTCGGGATCACCGACCTCAAGGTCTCGACCGTCTATCTGTTCGACCTCGGCGTCTATCTGGCCGTCTGGGGCGGGCTTGGCGGCTATGTCCTCCATCTTCTCGGGCGGATGCGACAGGATGACCGGGAAGGGAGCGTGACATGACCTGGACGCTTGTTGCGGCGATCTGGGCCACGCTGTTCGCCGGGATCACGCTGCTCCTCAGCCGGGACCTCCTGCGCGCGATCCTGGGCAGCATGATCCTGGGCAGCGCAGTGAACCTGATGATCTTTGCCGCGGGCCGTGTCGGTCCGTCCGGTCCGGCCATCGTGCCCTACGGCACGCAGGCGCTGGCCGAAGGGTCGGCCAACCCGTTGCCCCAGGCCCTTGTGCTGACGGCCATCGTGATCGGTCTGGCGCTGGCCTGCTTCGCCTTCGTCCTGATCCAGGGGATCGTGACCGCGACCGGGACCGCCGACAGCACCCGCCTGCGGATCGCCGAGCCGCTGCCGGATCACCCCTACTACCCGCCCCATCCCGGACCCGATGACGGCGGGCCATCGCCTGCCGCCACCGAAGCGGCCCGACCCGTCGCGGCCGAGGCCCCGCGATGAGCGTGATCGCCCCCGTCCTGCCGGTCCTCATTCCGCTGGGCACGGCCGTCGCCACCGCGATGACCCTGCGGTCGCCCACGCTGCAACTGCGTCTTGCCATGGCCGGATCGGTCGCCCTGCTTGCGACCGGCCTGTGGCTTGTGGCCGTCGAGGGCACGATCCCGCCCGAAGGCCTGGGCGGATGGGCTGTGCCTTTCGGCATCGCCTTCCATCTGGATGGCGTGGGCGCGCTGATGGTCCTTGTCACCGCGCTAATGGCCGTCGCCAGCCTGCTGTACATGTCGAGCGGCATCGACACGGACCCTCGGCACCCGCTTCTGGTCCCGGTGCTGATGGGCATGGTCGCCGGCGTGACCGGGGCATTTTCGACCGCGGACCTGTTCAACCTGTATGTCTGGTTCGAGATCATGCTGATCACCGCGCTCGGCGTGCTGGCGATGGGCGGGACCCCGCGGCACCTCGATGCGACGTGGAAGTACCTGGGCCTGAACCTGTTCGGCACACTCCTGCTGCTGGCCGCCGTGGGCCTGATTTACGGCGCGACCGGGCACCTGAACTACGACGCGCTGGCATCGGCCGCGCCCGGCGTGCCGCCCGGACTGATGACCGCGCTCCTCGTGGTGCTGGGCGTGTCGCTGCTTCTTAAGTCCGGCGCCTTTCCCCTGTTCGCCTGGCTGCCCGCATCCTATCACACCCTTCCCGCGCCGGTGCTGGCGCTGGTTGCGGGCCTGCTGACCAAGGTCGGCGTCTATGCCCTGCTGCGCCTTGGCAACGACGTGTTCGCGGGCGTGGCCGCCCCCGTCCTGTTCGAGGCGCTGGGCTGGGTCGCCGCGGCGACCATGCTCCTTGGCGTGATTGGCGCGGCCTATCACTGGGACATGCGGCGGATCCTGGCGTTCCACATCATCAGCCAGATCGGCTACATCCTGCTGGCCATCGCGCTCGGCGGGCTTGGTGACCGGGACGCGAGTGCCGCGGCCGTGTTCTACACGCTGCACCACATCGTGGTGAAGGCGAACCTGTTCCTGATCGCGGGCCTGATCGCGGCCTACGCGGGCAGCTACGACCTGCGCCGCATCGGCGGGGTCCATGCTGCCATGCCGATGCTGTCGGTCCTGTTCGCCATTCCGGCGCTGTCCCTGGTGGGCATCCCGCCCCTGTCGGGGTTCTGGGCCAAGGTGCTGGTGCTGCAATCCCTCGTCGAACAGGGCCGCTGGGTCTGGCTGGTGTTCGCGCTGGGGGTCTCTGTCCTGACGCTCTACTCGATGATGAAGATCTGGCTCGAGGCGATGTGGCGGCCTCACCCCCAGGCCGGATGGCAGCGGCGCGCGGTCCGCGCAGGGCCCGCCCTTGCCGCGGCGTGCATGCTGGCCGGTGTCACGCTGTGGATCGGACTGGCTCCGCAGACCCTGATCGACCTGTCGCTGGCCGCGGTTGCGGACTTCGGTCCGGGGGTGCAGGTTGCCGACGGGCAGGGGGGGCGTCCGTGAAACTCGTCATCGCCCTCCGCCTCTTGCTGATCTTCGCCTGGGCCCTTGTGACGTCCGGCATCGCGACGATCCGCATCATCCTGTCGGCTTCGCTCGGCGGTGATGCCCCGGCCGCGGGATTCGTCCGGTTCTACTATGCCCCGATGTCCGACCAGGGCGCGACGATCCTTGCGGCCATGATCACGCTGACGCCCGGCACGACCGCCATCGACATCGACCCGGACACCCGGACCATGACCCTGCATCTTCTGGATGGCGCCGGCGCCGAAGGGGCCATCGCCGACATCCGCAGATCCTTCGAACCCCCGCTGGTCCGCCTGTTCGGAGCCCGCCCATGAACGCCCTTCTCGACCCCGCCGTGGTAGCCGGCCTCGTGGCTGTCCTGTCGGCCATCGCCGCGGGCCTTGGGGTCTACCGTCTGATCGCGGGACCGACCAACGCCGACCGCATCGTGGCGCTGGACATCCTGCTGGCGGCGGCCGTGGTCCTTTGCCTGTGCGCCAGCCTTGCGACAGGGCGCACGGTGTTCCTGGATGTCGGGCTGGGCGTCGCGCTGACCGGCTTCGTCGGAACCATCGGCTGGGCACGCGCCGTCGAGCGCGGGATGCCCCGCGAAGCGCCCGCCAAGGGGGCCGGACCGCGTGCCCGTGCGAAGGAGCGGTCATGATGGCGGCACTTGCCTCGATCCTGATGCTCGCCGGGGCCGTCATCCTGGTGATCGCGGCCTGGGGGGTGGTCCGCCTGCCCGATGCCCTCGCCCGCCAGCACGCGGCGACCAAGGCCGGAACACTGGCGGTCGCCGTAGTTGCCCTGGGCGCGCTGCTTGCGATGCCGTCCGGCGACTGGGCCTGGCGTCTGGTCGCGCTCGTGGGGTTCCTGCTCGTGACCCTTCCGGTCGCTTCGCACCTGCTCGCGCGGGCGGCCCTGCGCGAGCAACGGCTGGACGATGCCGCCGCGCGGTCTCCGTTGGTCGGTCACGAAACAGGCGCCGAGGGCCGGATTGCCCCCCGCAGTCCGCGCGAAACCGGGTCCGCCCCACGTCAGCGATGAATTCGTGATGATTCGGGTGTATTCCTGATCACGGGTGCTGGTGTGGGGAAGCGTGCCGGGGGCCTGACCTGTCGGTAGGGATGCCTTGGCCGCGCGTATGGTCATGTGGGTTGTATCGAGTGCTGTTGATATCGTCACGACGCCGTCGTCGCTTTTCCTGACCCTCTCCGTCGGGGGTCTGCTCTGCCTCTGCGCCGGATGGCGGCGCGCTGCGACAGCCGGTCTTACGTCCGGAACGCTCGGGGTGCTGCTGTTCGGGGTGACAAGCCTCAGCGAGGTGGTCGTCGCGCCCCTCGTGTCGCGCTTTCCACCGGTCGAACTGGCCAATGCCGAACCGCCCTATGGCCTGATCGTGCTCGGGGCCGGCCTCAACGAGGTCTATGCCGCCGAAATGGGTGTCCCGATGGAGTTCGAGGACGGGGGTGAGGCCGTTCCGATCGTCGCCCTTCTGGCCCGCCGGTATCCGCAGGCGCGGATCATCGTCAGCGGCGGTGGCTCGGCCTACCCTCTGGCGCCCCTGCGGGCCGCTGACGGGATGCGGCGGCTGCTGATCGACTTCGGCGTGACAGCCGACCGCATCGAGGTCGATGCGGACTCGCAGACGACCGCCCAGCGCGCCCTGAACACCTTGCGACTGGTCGGCGATGACCGCGATCAGACCTGGTGGGTCATCACGCCGGCGCACCGGATGCCGCGCCTGATCGGCGCCTACCGCCGGCATGGCTTCGACCCGGTTGCCTACCCCATCGACTTCAAGTGGATGCCACCCTTCAGCCCGACCTACCTCTACGGCGTTCCGGACGGATTGGCGTTGACCGATGCCGGGGCCAAGGAATGGTTCGGACTGGTCCTGTACTACCTGACCGGCCGGACCGACGCGCTGTTTCCCGGCCCGTCACCCCGTCCCGCCAGGGAAATGGCGGCGGCTCACTCGCCGTAGGGCACCCAGACCGTCCGCACCTCGGTCGCGGCGTCCAGGAACTCCCGCCCCTCGCCGGCCGGGCCCGCCCAGTCCCGCGTCCGGCCGTGGTTGACCCAGGAGCGCTTCAGGTTCCCCGCCGCCTCGCGCTCGACCATACCGGACAGCGAGGGGGTCGAGGAGAACGACCACACGGCGTCCACATCGGCATGCCCGGCCAGTTGCGGCGCCAGTTCCGCGTGCGACCCGGTCAGGATGTTGACCACCCCGCCCGGCACGTCCGAGGTGTCAAGGACCTGGTACAGGTCCGTCGCCGCCAGCGGATAGGGCTCGGACGCCACGGCGACCACCCGGTTCCCCAGCGCGATGGCCGGGGCGATGGACGAGATCAGGCCGAGAAGCGGCGCCTCGTCCGGGGCCAGCACGCTGATCACGCCCACGGGTTCCCGCATCGCCAGCGCCAGCCCCCGGAACGGCACCCCCGCCGCGCGACCGTCGGCCTTGTCGGCCCAGGCGGCCCACAGGAACAGGCGGCGGATGGCGGCGTCCACTTCCGCCTCACCGGGCTTGCCCGTCAGATCGCGCAGGCGGGCGGCGCATTCGGCGGCGCGGGCCGACAGGTTCTCGGCCAGATAGTAGATCACCTGCGCGCGGGCGTGGCCGGTGGTGCGCGACCACCCCTTGGCCGCATGGGCCGCCTCGACCGCGTTGCGCAGGTCCTTGCGGTTCGCCAGCCCTGCGTGGCCCAAAAGCTTGCCCTTCGGCGACCAGACCGCACGGGAATACCCGCCATCGGGCCGCGCCTGCTTGCCGCCGACGTAGAGCTTTGCGGTGCGGTCGATCCCGTCCACCTGCGCGTCCCTGGGGGCGGGCACGGCGGCCACGGGTTTCAGCGGTTTGCCCGTGCCGGCGGGCTTGAGGTAGGCGCCCAGTCCCTCCCACCCGCC
>DBBA01000236.1 GCA_002291955.1 Rhodobacteraceae bacterium UBA996
AGGCGGGTCCAGAACCGCGTCCAGTAGATGTCTTCGGCCTCTGATCGCGTCAGGGCGCGAACGTCATCGACTGTCACGGGACGCCCGCGCCATTCGGCCAGTGTGCGGGCGGTGATGCCCATGTTCGTTGCGCCGCCGGGGTCATCCGGGTGGTTCACGAAGCCGCCCTCATGGCGCAGCACGACGGCCAGGCACTCGGCGAACCGCGCGCTTCGCGAGGCGGCTGGGAGGACAGCCGAAGCTGCCCTCCCGCCCGACTGCGGCTTGTGTGGGCCGCTCATCAGTCGAGGACCGCTGCGTCGTTGCAGAGCGCCCACGAGGGGTCCTCGCGGCAGTCTGCGGTCGGCGCGGCGGGACCCGTGGCGCAGGCCGCCAACGCGGCGAGCAGCACGAGAGCCAGGATGGGCAAGTGGATCATGTCTTCGTCTCCTTGAAGTTACGGTTGCGTTCAGCGAAAACCCGCCAGTGGCTCGTGATGCCGTGGTCGGGGTGCGCGAAGAACAAGGTCTGCGAAGGCGGCGTCGGCCGCGCTCGGAGGCTGTTCTTCGCGAACTCGTCATAGCCCTTCAGCGTGTTGACCACAATCAGGCCGGGCAGATGGGCATCGAAATGCCAGTGGCCCATGAGCAGCACGTCAAACCGCTGTCCCTGCGCCGCCTTCTGCGCCTCGATCTTCAGCCTGCCGCGCGTGATCGGACCGAGGGGGCCGATCATGCCGTCGCCGCCCTTCACGCCGAGGTCGTGCCCGTGCACGGCCAGGAAACGAAGGCCCTCGACCGTGAAGGCCGCCTCGTTCACCTCCTCGACCTGCACCTGGATGCGGCCGTCAAGCTTGGCCTCCTGGAGGCGGGCCTGCACGATCTGGTAGACCAGCCAATCGGCGTTGCGCAGGGTGAAGGTTTTCACCTGCCAGCGCCGGTCGAACCGCCCGTGGTTGCCACAGACGGCCGGCGCCCGGACCCGCCCGAAGACGGAGGACAGCACCACGAGCGCGTTGGTGAGCAGATCGGCCGCGCGCAGGATCGACGGGAACACGCCCAGGTCGTTCGTCCGGGCGAGCTCGTCATGGATTTCGCCCGTCACGAAGTCGCCGAGCAGCGGCACCACGATCTCCGGGTAGTGCGGGTTCACCATGTGGTTCTGCGCAAGACTGATGGCAGTGTCCAGGACCCGCTGGACCCGGCGCTCCAGGATCGCGTTGTTGAAGGCGTTCACGCCTCCTGTCTCGGCCGACTTGACCACCTCGCCGACGTGCCAATCTGCGAGACAGAGCACGGGCGTCCCGGGACGGCTCGACCCCCTGGGCGGCTTCGGGGCTGTCCAACCCAGCCATCGGGCGGGGGCGTCCTTGAGCCCGAAGATCGCGCGCCGGACCTCGTCGAAGGACAACGCCTGGTCCTCCGCCTGTCGCAGAGCGCGCTCCAGCTTCCGGATGTGCGCCTTGAGGCGGCGCGCTTCGTTTGTCTCGGTCATGCGCTTCTCCTTCACTCGCAGCCAGCGCCGCGCTCGTTACCGCCCGACCGGGCCTTGGTGCAGAGCCTCCAGTGTCGCCACCCTTGCGGGCGGTGGAGGCCCCACTCCCGCACCTTCGGCCCGGTCATGAGCAAAGTCCAGACCGGCTGGCGTCCGAACAGTTCGATCCGATAGGCGTGCTTCGCTCGGCGGCAGATCACAGAGCGCGAAGGCCGCCAGCGCCGACCGGCGGTCGTGTGCTCATAGTAGCCCAAGCCCGCGAGGATGATCGACACACTGGCCCGCGGATGGTCGTGCAGAGCCCGGTCGTCGTCAGACCTCTGGAACTGGTGCAGGTGCACATTAAAGAACCGGTTTCGCGGGATGACACGCCAACGCAGGAGGTAGGGGTCGTCCAGCGGGCCGACCACCAAGTCCGGGGCCGCCAAACGCCCGGCGGCGAAGCGGGCGGACGCCCACCAGCCGGTTCCCTGCTCCGGCAGAGGAGCCTCGACGCGGCGGCACGCCCACTCGTGCAGCCAAGCGACAAGGGATTTCGGAAGCCTCATAATCAGCCTCGCTTGAGGGCGTTGAGGAGGGCGGAGGCCGGCATGATGACATACCAGTCATCGCGCGGCCGCTTCCAGAAGATCGCGGGGACCAACCCTTCCTGGGTCGCCTCCTGCCACGACTTCTCCAGCCACGGGCCGAGGGTCGGCCGAGCCGTGTTCTTCACCTCGACGTGCAGCCCGAGCCGGACGAAAGCCGGACAGGTCACGTCGGCGGAGCCGGCCGAGCCCTTGAATTGCTGCGCCCGGTGCGCCGGGAACCCGCTGTCGGTGAGAAGCTCGGCGACCTCGCGCTCGCCCCGCTTCCCCTTCTCGCGCTGCATCTTGCCCACATCTGTCTCCTACTTGCCGTATCTGAACCCAGTGGTAGCCTCAGCGGCCAGTGGCAGATCGGGTGCCCAGGTCGGTGCCTGCGTCAGGCACTGCACCAGGACCTTCTCCGCGTCAGCCGCCTTGGCCTCGGGAATATCATTACATACTTCGTCGTGGACCGTCAACACAATGTCGAGGCCCTCGGCCTGCATCCTGAGCATGCCGTCCGCCATCACGTCCCGCGCGAGCGCCTGCGTGACCCGCTCGGCCAGGATGCCGCCGTAGAGGTCCACCGTCTCCCACCGGCCTTCCTTCATCCGCTTGACCTGCACCTGCGGGTCGCCGAACCGTCCCTCGGCGACCTGGGCGTCCTGCCACGTCAGCACCCGGCCCGAGGGGATGCGGCAGAGCATGGCGCCCCGGTGCATGGCGAAGTCCACACCCCTGTAGGAGCGGGTGCCGCCAGTCAGCGCGGCCTCCAGGCAGGCCTCGTTCAGGCCCCACCAGAGGCTCGGGACCTTGTGCCAGCGGCGGCGGTATGCCCCCACGAATTCCTCGGCCTGACTGGCCGTGACGATGACGCCGCTGTCCTCGGCGTGCTGCTGGAAGCGCGACGGCCCCATCTGGTAGCCGCACCCGAGCACGATGACCTTGCCGACCTGCCGCTCGGTCGGGTTCTCCGCCTTCGTAATCAGCCTGCCATAGACGGCAGTCGCCGTCTCGCAGTAGATGCAGGCCCCTGTGCGGAACAGGTGCATGGCGTCGTCATGGCCCGCCAGCCAGAGGACGATGCGGGCCTCGATGGCTGACAGATCGGCCCGCACCAAGAGGTTGCCCGGAGTGGCCGTCAGCAGCGGCCGCAGCGCGTCTGAGGCTGCCGCGAACAGGTTGGCCCCGAAGCGGGCTTCGGCGGTGCCGTCCACAAATGCGGCGACGATCTCGTCGCCCGAGACGCCTTTCAGCTGGGGGCGCGGCATGTTCTGCGGCTGGATGAGCCGCCCCGCCCACCGGCCCGTGGCCGCAGCGCCGTGGTATTGCAGCAAGCCCCGCGCCCTCCCATCCCTCGGGTCGGGCACAGCCAGCATGGGTGCCAGCTTCTTGACGGCCGCCCCGCCTGCGGCCTGACGCACTTCCAGAACCGCGCGGGCGTCATCCGGCAGGTCGGGCCGCTTCAGCGCCCGCTCGACTGTCTCCGCCCGCATGTCGCTGAGGTGAACATGCCGCCCCTCCAGCCACCCGAGGATGCGGGCGGCCTGTGTGGCCTTCTCGACCGCGCCCCCCGTCAGCGGCGGCAGCATGGCGTTGGCGCGCTCGGTGGCGCGCTGCACCGTGGTCAGCACAGCCCGCGCGGCGGCTACGTCCACGCGCATGCCCCGAGCGTTGATGGCGCGGTCCAGCGCCTCGATCCGCGCCTCCCGCTCCGTCCACCCGCCCGAGCGGCGCACCAAGCGCGCCTGGATAGCCCGCTCGACGCGCACGTCCTGGGCGCAGTAGTCATACAGGGCAGGCATGTCAGGCCACGACAGCAGCCGGCTACGGTCGCCGAGCTTCCGAGTAAGCACCGGGCCGCGCGGGTCTTTCTCGACGCCGAGCTTCATGGCGCCGGCGGCCAGCCCCAGCGGTCCAGGCCACCCCTGCGTCAGCGCGCGCGCCATCGTGCAGACGAACGCCTCTGGCGGCAGCCTGGGCAAAGCGGGGATGCGAGGGGCCAGACACTCGTTCCAGATTGCACATTCGAACCCGGCGTTCCACGCCGTGAACCGCGCTTCCCCTCGCGCGACCGCTTCTGCCGCCCCCACGAGGTCGGCTGGCACGTCCTCTTCCAGCGTGCGCCAGACCCGGGGCTCGGCCCCGTCCACCGCCCACGCGAGGCAGAGGACGAAAGTTGTCCGGTCGATGGCGTAGCGCCACGCTCCCGCCCTGGACAAGTCCACGGTGCTGCGCGTCTCGAAGTCAATCGAGATGTCTTTCATGCGGGAGGCCCTGGGGCCGAAAGGCCCGGTGGCCGAGAAGAGACCACCGGGCCATGGCGCGGGTCAGAACGGGACGTCGTCGTCCAGGTTCACGTTGGACTTGCCGCCGGACAGGCGCGCGGCGAAGACGGACTTGGCCTGCGGGCTGCCACCGAACAGACGCTCGCCCGTCCGCACGATGAGGACAGGGCCGAGCCACAGGGACAGCATGTCCTCGCCGTTCTTGAACTCGGCCTGGAAGACGTTCGGCGTCACGGAGGCGATCACCACGACACCAG
This sequence comes from Rhodobacteraceae bacterium UBA996, assembly GCA_002291955.1. Classification (GTDB taxonomy): domain Bacteria; phylum Pseudomonadota; class Alphaproteobacteria; order Rhodobacterales; family Rhodobacteraceae; genus UBA996. The sequence continues at coordinate 4,585 of DBBA01000236.1, forward strand.
GGAACACGTCCTTGGCCGACGCGTCCCGGTACTTGGCGAGCGCCGTGGACACGGGGCGCTGGGC
>DBBA01000034.1:0-5862 GCA_002291955.1 Rhodobacteraceae bacterium UBA996
GCGGGAACCTTTCGGGCGGGTCGCCGCGGTCCCGGCGCCTGACGCCGCTGCGGTTGCGCCGCGACGGCGCGGATTTCCTCAAAGGCGATGCAAGCCCGGCCCTGGTCACCGGGCATTAGGACTTGCCCTGTAGGCCCCCCTGCAGCTTCTGTCAGGGAGGAATGGATGAAGCGGGTCCTCGTCGGTCTTGTTGCGCTGGCTACTGTCGGTCTCGGCGAAGCGCGCGCACAGCAGGGCGTGTCGCCCGATGCGGTCGCCTTCGCGCAGGTCGCCGTGATGGAAGGGGCGGCCGCCGCCCTTGGCACCGGCATGAACCTCGGCCTGCGCGCCGCGTTCGAGGAAGCGAACCGCGCCGGTGGCGTGCATGGCCGCATGCTGCGCCTCGACGCCTTCGACGACGGCTATGAACCCGAACAGTCGGTCGAACGCACGCGCGAGGTGATCGCGGGCGACGCGCACATCGCCTTCATCGGTCCGGTCGGCACGCCCACCTCGCAGGCCACCCAGCCGCTGGCGGCCGAAGCCGGCATGCCCTTCATCGCGCCCTTCACCGGGGCGGCCTTCCTGCGCAATCCCGAACTGACCAACGTGTTCAACCTCCGCGCGTCCTACAACGCCGAGACCGAGATGTGGATCCGCCACCTGGTGGACGAACAGGGCCTGACGAAGATCGCGATCCTCTATCAGGACGACGGCTTCGGCCGCGCCGGTCTGTCGGGCACCGTCGCCGCGCTGGAACGCCGGGGGATGACGCTGGTCGCCGAAGGCACCTTCGCGCGCAACACCACCGCGGTGCGCACCGCGCTCCTCGACCTGCGCCGCGCCGAACCCGAGGCGGTCGTGATGGTCGGCCCCTACCTTCCCATGGCCGAATTCATCCGCACCGCGCGCCAGGTCTCGTTCGAGGCCGAGTTCGTGAACATCTCGTTCGTCGGGACCGACGCGCTTGTCGGCGAACTGGGCGCCGACGGGGCGGGCGTCATCATCTCGCAGGTGGTCCCCTATCCCACCGACACCTCGATTCCCGTGGTGGCCCGCTATACCGAAGCGCTGGCAGCCGTCGATCCGCAGGCCCGCCCCGGCTTCATCTCGCTCGAAGGGTATCTGGCCGGGCGGCTCGCCATCGCGGCGCTCGAGGCCGCCGGTCCGCAGGTGACGCGCGCGGGCTACCTCGCCGCCCTGCAGGGGCTGACGACCCTCGACGTGGACGGTCTGCCGATGACCTTCGGCCCCGGGGACAACCAGGCCCTCGATGACGTGTTCCTGACGGTGATCTCGCCCGCGGGCGAGATCAGCCAGATGGGAACGGGCGGCTGACGCCCCGCCGACGCGCCGCAGATCCGGCGCCGGGAATGCCCGGCGCCCGCATGTCCAACGACGGGAGCAGCTCCATGACGCGACGCCTGCAAGGGATGCTTGGCAGCATCTCCGTCAAGATCGGGGCAATCGTCCTCGCGCTCATCGCGACGACCGGGGTCGCCGTGACCACGAGCCTCGGCGTCTTCCGCGAGACCGACCGCTCCGTCGCGGCCCTCGTGACCGAGGATATCGGGGTGCTGCGCGCATCGTTCGAGCTCAGCGATGCGGTCGCCCGGATCAACCGCAAGATGGTCGACATCCTCGGGCACGACACGCCCGAGGCGCTGGCGGCCGACCAGGTTGCCGCCCGGAACGAACTCGCGCGCCTGCGCGCGGCGGTCGCGGCAGCCGGTCTGGATGACAGCGCCGCGACCGAAGCGGCAATCGCCGAGTTCACCACGGGCCTCGACAGCATGCTCGCGGAACGGATTGCGGGCTACACCCTGGCCGCGGCCAAGGACGCGGAAGTGGCGCGGCTCCTCGCGATCAACACGCAGATCTCCGAACATCTCACGGAAGTGCGGGACACGGCCTACTTCAACATGGTCCTCGGCGGCGAGACGACCATCGGCGCGGTCGAGTCGTCGGTGCGCCAGCTGGTGGTCGCGGATTTCCGCGTCCTGCGCGACGCGCTGGAACTGCGCATCGAGGTGAACGTGCTGCAGGGGGCGGCCATGTCGCTGACCCCGGGGCTCGACCCTGCGGCCGCCTCCATCGTCCGCGACATCGGGCTGTCATCGCTGGGTCGGCTGCGGGCCCTGCTCGACCGCATGCCCGCCAGGTCCCCGCTGGCGCCGGTGACAGGTGACCTCGACGCGCTGGCCGTGGCGATTGACGGCCTGCTGCGCGCCGCGCCCGGCGGTGCCCGGCAGGAGCGCAGCGCGGCGCTTGACCTGGCTCCCGGGATCGACCGGACGCTGACCGGCCTGATCGACGAGATATCCTTCCTGCTCGAGATCAATGCCGAGGATACCGTCCGGGCGAACACCGATGCCGTCCAGACCCTCCTGTCGCGGGATGTGACCCCGCTGATCGACGCCGCGACGGTCGAGGCGCAGGCGCGCGACCTCGTGTCCGCCGCCCTGCGGCTTGCCCTGGCCCGGACCGAAGCCGCGCACACGCGCGAACTTGCGGGCCTCGATGCCGCGCGCGCAGCCCTGTCCGGCGCCCTGACCACCGCGCCCGAAACCCTCGCGCCCCTCCTGCGGGACCTCCTGGCCGTGACCGACAGCGCCGGCCTGCTGGTCCGGTCCCGGCTGGACGGCATCCGCGCCGAGGACCGGGCCCTGCGCGGACTGGAGATCGCCAACACCGCGCTTCTGCGGATCGGCGAGACGTCGGACGCCCGTGCCGCCGTCTCGCTCGACCGCATCGAAGCCGAGGGCGGCGCGATCCAGTCGCGCATGGCCGGCTCCATCGGGCTCCTGCTCTCGGTCGCCGTGGTCAGCGGGCTGATCGCGGTCGTGGCGGCCGCCGTGGCGTGGCTTACCGTGGTGCGCCCGATCGGACGCGCGACGCGGGCCACCACGCGCCTGTCCGCCGGCGACCTGTCGGCCGTGGACGGGCTGCGCGCGGGACCGGGCGAGATCGGCCGCCTGGCCGGTGCCCTGATGGTGTTCCGCGACAGCCTGCGCGAGAAGATCCGCCTGGAAGCCGAGGAAAAGCGCCTCGCGGCCGAGCGTCTGGCCGCCGAACGCGCCGCCGAGGAGGCGGGCCGCGCCGCCGAGGTCGCCCGGGTCGAGGCTGCGGCCGCGCAAGAGCGTACCATCCGGGCCCGCGAGGCCGCAGAGGAAGCCGAACGCACCCGCCTGCGGGAACAGGCCGAAGCCGCCCAACGGGCCATGCAGGAAAAGCAGACCGCCGTCGTCCAGGCGCTGGCCGACGGGCTCGGTCGCCTTGCGGCCGGAAATCTCGACGTGCGCATCACCGAACCGTTCGACGCAAGCTACGAGCGCCTGCGGCTCGACTTCAACGCGGCGGTGTCGACGCTGAACTCCGCCATCGGGGACGTCCTGCACAGCGCCAGCAACATCGCGGGCGATTCCGGCAGCATCGCGCAGGCGGCGGGTGACCTGTCCCGCCGCACCGAAGGCAGCGCCGCCGAACTCGAACGCGTGGTCGCGACCCTCGGCGCGCTCACGGCCCTCGTGACGGCCGCGCAGAACCGCACGGTCGGGGCACGTTCCACCGTGCAGCGGACCGTCGAGCGGTCCGACCAGGGCCAGGACACGCTGGCGCGCGCGGTGACGGCGATGCAGACCATCCAGGACTCCTCGCAGCGCGTCGTCCGGATCATCGACGTGATCGAGGACATCGCCTTCCAGACCAACCTCCTCGCCCTGAACGCCGGGGTCGAGGCCGCCCGCGCCGGAGAGGCCGGTCGCGGCTTTGCCGTCGTCGCGTCGGAAGTGCGCGCGCTGGCCCAGCGATCCTCGGAGTCGGCGCGCGAGATCAACGCGCTCCTGTCCAAGAGCCGTGATGACGTCCAGCGCGGGGTCGATCTCGTGACAGAGGTCAGCGGCGCCCTCGCCGGTGTCCGCGACTCGATTTCCGTCCTGTCCCAGGATTTCGAGGCGATCGCCGCCTCGGCCGCCGAGCAGTCCGCCAGCATCGGCGACATCAACGGCGCGGTGACCCTGATCGAGCAGGCCACGCAACAGAATGTCGCCATGGTCGAGGAAACCACGGCCGCGAGCGAGACGCTGTCGCAAGAGGCGAACCAGCTGATGAACCTGCTCGGCCGGTTCTGCCTGGACGGGGCCCCGGACCAGACGACCCCGGCAAGATGGCGCGCCGCGTGATGCCAGCGGGTCAGCCGGTGCCGACCGCGCGCGGGGCCTGCGGTCCGTCCAGGCCTGGCCTCGACGGCACCGCGGACCGGCCACCGGCAGCAGGACCAGCCGCAGACACCCGGGACCGGGGCCCGCGGTCAGGCTGCGGATGCGTGATCGCCGCCCGACAGGTGGGGCCGACAGCCCGACGCCGCACGCGCCACAGGCAGTCCCCCGCCAGCCTGCCGCGCCGGGATCGGCCAGGGCCCGTCGAGGTCTGCCCGGCTTTGCCCGGACCCCGGGCGCGACGGTCCCGTCCGTCCGCCGGCGATGCCGCTCCAGACCCGGCACATCGCGCGGCCGCCTCCGGTCACCGTCGGCCGGGGCAGCGTGCACCGGGAACGGAATCGCCGCCGCCTGGCAGAAGATCCCCGGGACCCGGCGACAGGGGAACGCAGGTCCCGTCCGGCACCCGTCCTCGGCACACTCGTGGGGCTTCGATCACGGTCCTTGCCGTTGCCGCGGCACCTCCGGTCCGATCTTCCGGTCAACGCCTGGCGCAGGGCCGCCCCGGCGCATCGCCCCTCGTCCGCCGGGACGGGCGGCAGGACGGCCTGCCAGGTGGGTCCGGTCGCGGCTGTCCTTCCCCGTGGCCCGGAAAAAGACCGGCCCCGTCGCCGGGAAGGCCGCGTCCGCCGGGCACACGCATCGACCCCCGCAACGCCCTGCGCCGCGCCGATGGTCCCTGCCAACCGCGCTGCGCTGGCAAGGGCACCCTGCGCGCCAGCGGCCCGCCCGCGCGGCCGCGGCTAGCGCCCCAGCGCCTGCACCACCAGCTCTGCCGCCGCCGCGCCGGAATACTGCTGCTGCCCGGTGATCAGGTTGCCATCGCGCACCGCAAAGGCCTTGAACCGGCCCGACACGATGAAATTGGTGCCGGGCAGTTTCCGCGCCTCCTCCTCGATCCGGAAGGGCTGGATGCGCGTGCCGACGAAGCTGTCGGCAAAGTCCTCCTCGCTGTCGGCAAGCCCGGTCCAGGTCCTGCCCTTGACCAGAAGCTCGCCGTCCGACAGCCGCGTCCTCAGCAGGATGCAGGTCCCGTGGCACACGATCGTCACGACCTTGCCCGCCTCGAACGCGCGCGCGACGAACCCGTGCAGCGCGCTGTCGTCGATCATCGTCACCATTGGCGACTGCCCGCCCGCGACAAAGATCGCGTCATACCCCGCGGGGTCCACCTCCGCGATGGACCGCGTGCCCTGCACCAGCGCGGCATGCCCAGGCGACAGCTTGAAGCCGAGCGAGATCAGGTCACGCGCGGAATAGCCCGACGCATCCTGCGGGTCGGAATACCCGTCGGCCAGCAAGTCGCCGCCCGCGGGGCTGACGATGTCCACGGCATAGCCTGCCTCCGTGAAGGTCCAGTACGGATGGGTCAGTTCGGCCCACCAGAACCCGACGGGCCAGCCCGTCGTGGGCGACACGCCCGGATTGGCAACGATCATCAGGACCTTGCGGGGGGTGTGGGTGTCGATGGCAGCGGTCATGGTCTTGGGTCCTTTCAGCGCGTGGAGGAGCGGGGGTAGATGAAGCGGGCGATCCGCGGCGTCAGGCGGGGCATGATGACAAAGGTCATCAGCCCGACCTGCAGCACGACGGTCACGAACAGGCGCAGGGGCAGGGGCCAGCCCGCCATCAGCGGCCCGAGCACCAGGTTCAGGACCAGCACCAG
>DBBA01000034.1:6210-7314 GCA_002291955.1 Rhodobacteraceae bacterium UBA996
ACCAGCACCAGCGCCATGCGCATCGGGCTGGGCTGCGGCAGGCGGGTGCCCGGCGGCGGATCGAACCAGACCTCGAGCCCGGTCAGCCGGTCCCAGGCCGCATCGGCGGCGAACAGGTCCGCGCCCTCGGCCAGCATCCCGGCACGCCAGTCCGACCGTTCGAACGCCTCGATCCGGTCCAGACCGTCGAACCGGAACACGCTGCGATAGGTGCCGTCCGGGCCGGGGCGGTGGAACTCGGCCCCCAGGTAGCCCGGAAAGCGCTCCTGCGCGCCCGCCGTCAGCCGGGCCAGCCAGGCCTCGTAGTCGGCCTCGCGACCGGACTTCACCCGGCGGCGCACGGTGACGGTGACGGGCTTGGCACCGGTCATGCGGGCATCCGGGGCAGGTCGTACCAGTCGGGTTTCGACGGCGCCCACAGGTTCCGGATGATCCGCTTGTCCGTCGGACCGTCGATCAGTCCGGCGGACACCAGCCAGCGCCCGGCGGGTGTGACGTCCTTGAGCACCCGCGCCCCGCAGGTCCCGCAGAACGCGCGGCGGCTGTCGGCAGACGACTGGTACCAGACCAGCGCATTGGCCCCCGCTAGCGTCACGTCGGCGATGGGCGCGGCGAGGAAGGCGTTGAAGTTGCCGTGCATCTTCTGGCAGTCGCCACAGTGTCAAGCCATCACCCCGGCGCTGGCCGCGGGCAGGGTCAGGTGGACGGCGCCGCAGTGGCAACTTGCGCGCAGGGTGTCGGTCATGGGTCCGCTTTCGGCAGCCGGGCGTCCGTTGCGCCCGCGATCTCCGGGGTAGGCAGGTCCCGAAAGAAACGATAACGAATAGGGATCATGTCTGAATTGACGGATTCCGAACTCAGGCGGCTGGACCTGACCCTGCTGCTGGTGTTTCTGGGCCTGCTGCGGCGGCGCAAGGCGCTGGACGTGGCGGACGATCTCGGTCTGACCCAGTCGGCCATCAGCCAGGCCCTGAAGCGGCTGCGCGACATCTTCGGTGACGATCTGTCCCTGCGCCGCCCGCACGGGATGGAACCCACGGCCACCGCGCTCGCGCTCGAGGCGCCCGTGGCCGCGGCGGTCGAGGCGCTGCGCGGCGCGCTCGG
>DBBA01000151.1 GCA_002291955.1 Rhodobacteraceae bacterium UBA996
GCACGGCGCCGCCCCCCGGCGGGCCGGGGGGGGCCCCGCTGGGGGCGTGGCGCGCCGGGCGGGCGGGGGGCCGGCCGGGCGGGGCGGGGGCGCGGGGGGGCGCGGGGCCGGGGGCCCCCCCCCCCCCCCCCCACCTTCCGCCCATGCCCCCGCGTCCGACAGCCATTGACCGCCCGGCACGCCCCCGATACCCCCCGCCGCATGGCGCGCGCACCCCTTCTGCAACTGTCGGGCATCAGCCTGACCTTCGGCGGCAACCCCCTGCTCGACGGGCTGGACCTGGTCGTGAACGAGGGCGACCGGCTGGCGTTGATCGGGCGGAACGGGTCGGGCAAGTCCACGCTGATGAAGGTGATGGCGGGGCTGGTCGCGTCCGACGCGGGATCGGCGGTCGCGGGGCCCGGCGTCACGGTCGCCTACATGGAACAGGACCCCGACCTGTCGGCCTACCCCGCGTTGGGCGATTTCGCCTGCGCCGGGCTGCCCGGCGGGCGCGAGGGTGCGGATGCCTGGCGGGCCGAGCGGGTGGCCGACGGGATCGGGCTGGACCTGTCACTGCCGTCCGCGACCGCGTCGGGGGGCGAGCGGCGGCGGGCGGCGCTGGTGCGGCTGATGGCGGGGGAACCCGACCTGATGCTGCTCGATGAACCCACCAACCACCTTGACATCGCCGCCATCGAGTGGCTCGAGGCGGAACTGTCGGCCAGCCGTGCGGGCATGGTCATCATCAGCCACGACCGGGCGTTCCTGCGGGGGCTCGCGCGCGGGATGCTGTGGCTCGACCGCGGCGTGCTGCGCCGCCTCAACCGGCCGTTCGACGCCTTCGAGGACTGGCGGGATACGGTGTGGGAGGAAGAGGACACCCAGCGCCACAAGCTCGACCGCAAGATCAAGGCCGAGGCGCGCTGGGCGGTCGAGGGGATTTCCGCACGCCGGAAGCGCAACATGGGCCGCGTGCGGGCGTTGCAGGCGCTGCGGGCGGACCGGGCGGCGCAGATAAGGCGGCAGGGGACGGCCGCGCTGGCGCTGGAGGCGGGGACCCAGTCGGGCCGCAAGGTGATCGAGGCCACGGGCATCACCAAGAGCTTCGGCGGGCGCACCGTGCTGCGGCCCCTGTCGCTGCGGGTGCTGCGGGGCGACCGGATCGCCTTTGTCGGCCCGAACGGCGCGGGCAAGACGACGCTTCTGCGGCTTCTGACCGGGAACCTTGCCCCCGATGCGGGGACCGTGTCGATGGGCACGGGGCTGGAGATCGCGGTGTTCGACCAGGCGCGCGCCGCGCTCGACCCGCAGATGACCCTGTGGGACAGCCTGACCCAGGACCCCGCGCTGAAGGGCGGGTCGTCCGATCAGGTGATGGTGCGGGGCGTGGCCAGGCATGTGGTGGGCTATCTCAAGGACTTCCTGTTCGACGAGGCGCAGGCCCGCGCGCCGGTCCGCGCCCTGTCGGGGGGCGAGCGCGCGCGGCTTCTGCTCGCGCGGATCATGGCGCGGCCGTCGAACCTTCTGGTGCTGGACGAGCCGACGAACGACCTCGATGTGGAAACGCTCGACCTGTTGCAGGACGTGCTGGGCGAATACGACGGCACCGTGCTGATCGTCAGCCATGACCGCGACTTCCTCGACCGGGTGGCGACGCAGACGGTGTGGCTGGGCGGCGACGGGCGGGCGACGGTGTACGCGGGCGGCTGGACCGACATGCGCGCGCAGGGCGGCGGGCCGGGGGGTGCGGTGGCCGAGGTGTCCGCCAGGCCGTCCCCGGTGTCGGTTGCCGCGACGGCGTCGAAGGCGACCCCGGGCCGGTCCTTGAGCTTCACCGAGCGCCACCGGCTGGACGCGCTGCCCGCCGAGATCGACCGCCTGACCGCCGAGATCGGCAAGCTGGAGGGGTTGCTCGCCGACGCCGACCTGTTCGCGCGGGAACCGGTCAAGTTCCGCAAGGCGACCGAGGCGCTGGCCGAGCGGCAAGCGAAGCTCGACGCCGCCGAGGAGGAATGGCTGGCGCTGGCCGAGCGGGCCGAGGGGTAGGGCGCCCTCACGCCCTTCTCGCGGCGATGTGACGGGCAGGCCCTGCGGTCGGCAGGACCTTGCCGCCGCCCGGCGGCCCGGTCGGCCATCATCGGCTTGTGACCCCGGCGTGAACGGCCGGTCCCTTGCGGGACGGTTCCGCCGGTCCGATGTGCTGGCCACAGGGACCCGGGGCCGGGCGACGGACCTTCGGCACGGTCCGACAGGCACGGGCCAGGACGGCCTGAAGGAGACATGAGATGAAGCACATTGCACTTGCCGCGGCCCTTGTGGCGCTTGCCGCCCCGGCGCTGGCCGGCGGCCTGAACCAGCCCGCCATCGAACCCGCGCCCCTTGCGCCCGCGCCCGCGCCGGTTGCGGCCGGACCGGACTGGTCGGGGTTCTACGCCGGGGGCCAGCTGGGCTTTGGTGACGTGGATGCCGGTGGCGGTGCGACGGGCGATGGCCTGCTGGGCGGTGTCCACGCGGGCTACCGCTTCGACTTCGGCGGGTTCGTCGCGGGGGTCGAGGCCGACTATGATGCCGCCGACATCGACCTGGGCGGTGGCGCGGGGCTGGATGATGTGCTGCGCCTGAAGCTGACGGGCGGCCTGCCGGTGGGGGCGGGGCTGCTCTACGCCACGGGTGGCGCGGCGCAGGCGGGCGTGGATCTGGGCACCTCGTCCGACCGCGACACCGGCTGGTTCGGCGGGGTGGGCGTGGCCTGGCCCGTGGGGTCGAACCTGACCGTCGGCGGCGAGATCCTGCAGCACGAGTTCAGCGATTTCGCCGACACCGGGTCCGACATCTCGGCCACCACGGCGACCGCGCGGGTCAGCTTCCGCTTCTGACCGGGGTCCCTTGCGGCGGCGTTCTCTCCTCCTCCCCCCGTTCCGCCGCTGCCCTGCCGGGGCCGCACCATCGCCGGTGCGGCCCCGTGCTTTTGCGGGGGAGGGGCGTGTGAGGGGGAGGGGCTCTGCCCCTCTGCCCGGGCCTGCGGCCCGGTCATTCACCCCGGGATATTTGGACCACGTCGAAGCGCAGGGGGCAGACAGGGGTGCCACGCCGTGCTACCGGGTCCCGATGATGACCTGTTGTCCCAGCACGCCCTGCTGCTGCCGCCGCTGAGACGCGCGCGGGCCGGTCGTCTTTTCCGAATGTGGCGAAGCTGCTAAGGCCCGCGCGGGGTTATCCCCCTGCCGAAGGACCGTCCCATGACCGCCCCCGTGATCCGTCTGACCAACACCGCCACGCGCCGGAAGGAGGCGTTCGCGCCGCTCGATCCGGGCAACGTGCGGATGTATGTCTGCGGGCCCACGGTGTACGACCGCGCGCA
>DBBA01000299.1:0-319 GCA_002291955.1 Rhodobacteraceae bacterium UBA996
AGCACACGGCGTTGCCGGGGACGAGCAGGCGGACTAGGCCTAGGTCATGGGCGACCGATTGCCCGGTCAGGTAGCTGTCCACGCCACAGATCACGACCGCTCGCGCTTGCCCCTCGGTCAGGATGCGCCGGGCGGTCTGGAGGGCGACGAAGCCGCCGGGGCGGCCGTGGGCGACGATGCGGGTGCGGGTGGTGGCGGGGATCTCGGCGATCTCGCCCAGCATGCGGGCAAAGGCCGCGGCGTCGGTGACGGGGCGGCCGGGGCGGGTCTCCTCGGCCAGGCAGAGGATCAGGGCGGCGTCGTGTTCCAGACCCGGGAC
>DBBA01000299.1:716-4374 GCA_002291955.1 Rhodobacteraceae bacterium UBA996
GTGCCGATCCAGTTGCGGGGCAGGGGGACGGCCGCGCCCACCAGCCAGTCGCCGCCCGGCCCGAGGAAGCGGGTTTCGCGGAACCCGTCGATCCGGGCGCGGAGGGCCGCGCAGGTGGACGGCGCATCCAGCCCCACGGCGGTGACCATGCCTGTGGCATTGATATGCAGCGGCGGGATCATTCGGCCCCGTCGGCCTGGGTCGCGACCGCGCGGATGTAGGCACGGCCTTCCGCACGGGCGCGCAGCATGGCGGCGGTGGGCGGGCCGATCCAGGCTTCCGTGAATTCGGTGATGGTGCGGCGGATGGGGACTGCGATGCGCCAGGTCAGCATCAGTTGCCGCGCCTCGGGGTCGAGGATCAGGGTGTCGGGCAGGACGCGACTGTCCCAGACGGTTTCGCGGCCCCGGAACACGGTCAGGGGCAGGGCGGTGTCGGGCAGGCGGAAGGCGGTGCGTCCTTCGGGTGTGAGGTTTCCCAGGATCAGCTCGGTTCCCGGCTGGGGCGGGTCGATCTGCTGGTCCGCGGGGGCCATGTGGTAGTAGCGCTCGTCGAAGTCGGCGGGCAGGAAGGGGAAGACGTTGTCGATCCAGGCCTGGTCGTAGGTGCCCGCGTAACGCAGGCGTTCGGGGAAGATGCGCGGGATCGGGCCATAGGCCATGGGGCGGTAGCTGCCGTAGGGCGAGGTGACCTCGACCCCCGGTTCCTCGGTGTTGGGCAGGACGGACCCGGACAGGCGCGACTGATTGCGGACGGTGGCGAAGCCCAGGCCATAGGGGTTCGCGGCATAGGCGCCGGGGGTCGGATCGTCGGGGTCGAGCTTGTCCACGCCGCCGAACGCGGTGTCGTAGCTGAATTCCATCCGGGTGAAGGGGTAGGGCCGGGTGGACTGGATCACCGGGCCCGCCACGCGCCATTCGCGCGCGCCCACCACATCGACCATCTTCTGCCAGCCGCCCACGCGGATGCCGGTGCGCACGCGCTCGGCGGGCCGCCCGCCCGGGGCATAGGCCGCGCCCTGCAGGACCACGTCGCAGCGCCGCTTGCGGAAGGCGAAGTCGGTTTCCCAGTACGGCGCCGAGAAGCCGGGATCGCCGCGGAATTCGTCCGCCTTGACCAGCGGGCGGGGGTCGGCCGGGGTGGCGATGCCGCCCGGGTCGGCGGGGAAGTCCCACGTCCCCTTGATGACGAGGGACAGGTATTCGCGGGCGCGCACGTCCATGCCTTGCGTGAATTCGGCCACGCAACGGGTCTGGTTCAGGATCTGCACGGGCGCGCCCCCCCTTCGACCGCGACCCTATTCGAAGTCGTAGGCAAAGCCCGCGTCGGTGCCGCGCACGGTGACCCTTGTCAGGGGTGTGCCGTCAAGCGCGCGGTTCAGCACCTGCCGCGAGAGTTCGGGCAGCAGCGTGTTGGTCAGGATCGCGTCGATCATCCGGCCGCCGGATTCGATTTCCGTGCAGCGCGCCTTGATGAGGTCCATCGTGCCTTCGCCGATGACAAGGTCGGCGCCATGCCCGGCCTTCAGCCGCTTCGCCACGCCGCGCAGCTTGTGGCCTGCGATGGATTCGATCATCCGGCCCGACAGGGGGTAGTAGGGGATCGTCACGACCCGGCCGAGGAGCGCGGCGGGGAACACCTTGAGGAGCGGCGCGCGCAGGTCCTTGGCCAGGTCCTCCATGTCGGCGTCCCTGGTGGCGCCTTCGGTGCGCGCCATGATCTCGTCCGAGCCGACGTTCGAGGTCAGCAGGATCAGCGTGTTCTTGAAGTCGATCCGGCGGCCTTCGCTGTCGTCCATCATCCCCTTGTCGAAGACCTGGAAGAAGATCTCGTGCACGTCGGGGTGGGCCTTTTCGACCTCGTCCAGGAGGACGACCGAATAGGGGCGGCGGCGGACGGCCTCGGTGAGAATCCCGCCCTTGCCGTAGCCGACATAGCCCGGGGGGGCGCCCTTCAGGGTGGAAACCGTGTGCGCTTCCTGGAATTCGGACATGTTGATGGAGATGAGGTTCTGTTCCCCGCCATAGAGGGTTTCGGCGAGTGCCAGCGCGGTTTCGGTCTTGCCGACGCCGGAGGGGCCGCAGAGCATGAACACGCCGACGGGTTTTTCCGGCGCACCTAGGCCGGCGGAGGCCGTCTGGATGCGGTTCGCGATCATTTCCATCGCGTGGTCCTGGCCGACGACACGTTCGGACAGGATGCCCGCCAGTTTCAGCGCGCGTTCGGTCTGGCTGGCCAGCATCCGGCCCGTGGGGATGCCGGTCCAGTCCTGCACCACGGCGGCCACCGCGCTGCGGTCCACGGCGGGCAGGATCAGGGGCTGTTCGCCCTGCTTTTCGATGAGTTCGGCCATCCTGGCGCGCAGGGTGGCGAGGGTGTCGAGCCGTTCCGCCTCGGTCAGGGCGCCCGTCGGGGTCTCGCCTTCGGCCAGTTCGTCGGGCGGGGTGGGGGTGTCGCCGACCTCGGTCGTGTCGTCCAGCGCCTCGCCCGCCTTGCGCAGGCGGCCGCGCAGATCGAGGATGTCCTCGACCAGCGCCTTTTCGGCATCCCAGCGGGCGCGGGCGACCTCCAGTTCGTTACGCGCGGCGGTCAGCGCGTCGGACGCCATGAGGATGCGGTCGGCTGAATCGATGCCGATGGCGGCTTCGCGTTCGGCGATGCCGAGTTCGATGTTGAGGGACGCGATGCGGCGTTCGATGTCTTCCACCTGTGCGGGCGTCGCGTGCTGGCTGACGGCCACGCGGGCACAGGCGGTGTCCAGAAGGCTGATGGCCTTGTCGGGCAACTGCCGCGACGGGATGTAGCGGGCCGACAGCTTTACACAGGCCTCGATCGCTTCATCCAGGATCTCGACCTTGTGGTGCTTTTCGAGCACCCCGGCCACGCCCCGGCACATGCGGACGGCGTTCTCTTCGGTCGGTTCCTCGACCCGCACGACCTGGAAGCGGCGGGTCAGCGCGGGGTCGGGTTCGATGTGCTGCTTGTATTCGGCCCAGGTGGTGGCGGCGACGGTGCGGAGTTCCCCGCGCGCCAGCGCCGGTTTCAGAAGGTTCGCGGCGTCCCCCGTGCCCGCCGCGCCGCCCGCGCCGATCAGGGTGTGGGCTTCGTCGATGAACAGGATGATGGGCGTGTCGGACGACTGCACCTCGTCGATGACCTGCTTCAGGCGCTTCTCGAACTCGCCCTTGACCGATGCCCCCGCCTGCATCAGCCCGATGTCCAGCATGTGCAGGTCCACGTTGCGCAGTTGCGGGGGCACGTCGCCCTTGGCTAGCCGCATGGCGAACCCTTCGACGACCGCGGTCTTGCCCACCCCGGCCTCGCCCGTGAGGATCGGGTTGTTCTGGCGGCGGCGCATCAGGATGTCGATGATCTGCCGGATCTCGGGATCGCGTCCCACGACGGGGTCAATCTTGCCGTCGCGCGCCCGCTGGGTCAGGTTCGTGGCATATCGCGACAGGGCCGGTTTGCCGCCCGGGGCGGGCTTGGCGCCGGGGGTGGCAGCGGGGGCGGCCCCTGCGGGTGCCTCGACCGAATCAACCAGCAGTTGATCGAGTTGGCCGAGCATGGCGTCGGGGTCGATCTTGTCGAATTCCAGGCTGATCTGGATCATCAGCGCGGCAGTCACCTCGTTCTTCAGGGCACCCAGCAGGATGTC
>DBBA01000046.1 GCA_002291955.1 Rhodobacteraceae bacterium UBA996
CATGCGCCTCGACGATCTGCTTCGAGATGGCGAGGCCGAGGCCGGAGTTGTTGCCGAACTGGCTTTGCGGGCGTTCGGAGTAGAAGCGGTTGAAGATCTTGGTCAGCGCGGCCTCGGGGATGCCTGGGCCGGTATCCTCGACCACCACGATCACGCGGTCCTCGCGCCGCCGGGCCCAGATGCGGATGGCGTCGCCTTCCTCGCAGAACGAGATCGCGTTCGAGATGAGGTTGACGAAGACCTGCGCCAGACGGGCTTCCAGCCCGGTGATGACGATGGGATCGCGGGGCAGGTCGGTGATGAACTCGACCCCCTTCTGGTGCGCCTCGTTGCCCATGAAGTCGGTGATGTTCGCGAGCATCTTGAGCAGGTTGAAGGGGGCCTCGTCCTCTTTCACCAGCTCGCTGTCGAGCCGCGAGGCGTTCGAGATGTCGGACACCAGGCGGTCCAGGCGGCGCACGTCGTGCTCGATGACCTCGAGCAGGCGTTCGCGCTGGTCGTCGCGCTTCGCGAAGCGCAGGGTGCCGATGGCGGACCGCAAGCTGGCCAGCGGGTTCTTGATCTCGTGCGCGACGTCGGCGGCGAACTGCTCGTTCGCCTCGATCCGGTCATAGAGCGCGGCGACCATCCCCCGCAGGGCGGCAGACAGGCGCCCGATCTCGTCGGGGCGGCCGGACAGGTCGGGGATGCGGACGCGGCCGGGGCTCATCTTGCGGGCGTTCTTTTCCGACCCGATCTCGGCCGCCGCCGCCAGGTCGGCGATGGGGTTCGCGATGGTGGACGCGAGCACCAGCGACAGGCCGATGGACACCAGGATGGCGATCACGAACATCTGCAGGACCTGTTCGCGTTCGGCCCGCACCAGAAGGTCGATCTCGCCCGCGGCGGATGTCACGGCGACGACGCCCACCACCTGGTCCGCATGGATGATCGGGGTCGCCACCGAGAACACGGTGCGGCCCGCCACGTCCTGCCCGGTACTGACCTGGGTCTGGCCGGTCAGCGCCTCGGGCAGCAGGGCGCGGGTCAGCACCTCGCCGTTGAAACGCTCGGCATCCGGGCGAGTGCTGGGCGCGAAGAGGGATTCGAGCGCCTCCCAGGCCTGTGTCAGGAACCCGGTGATCAGGGTGGACCGGTCGTCGCCCATCGCGCCCGCGGCGGTCGGGAAGGGCCTGCGGTCGCGCCCCAGGGTGGTGGCGACCAGCTGTTCGGCCCGGTCGAAGACGAACACCTCGACGTTCGGGGTCAGGTCGATGGCGGCCAGCGTGGCGCGGGCATCGACGCCATCGCCGGTCATCAGGTTGACGGGCGCGCCCGAGGGCAACTGCGCCTCGAACACGTCGGCGACCAGATGTGCGACCTCGACCAGCCCGCCTTCGCGCTGGACCACGAGGCTGTCGCGGAACGGGTTGATCCACAGCACGCCCGCCACCAGCACGATGATGGCCAGCAGGTTGAAGGTGATGATCTTGCGCGCCAGTGGCGAGCGGTTGATCGCGATCAGCGACCGGCGCGACCGGCTGCGGCGCAGTTCGGTGTCGGGGGCGAGGGAGGGGGCCACCCAATCCTCGCCCAGCACGACCTCGGCCTCGCGGCCCGACTTGCCGCCGGCGCCCGAGCGTCCGACGGGTTTCGCCTTGTCCGCATCGACCCGGGTCGGCCCTGACACGTCATTCCTCGTTGTAGCGGTACCCTATGCCGTACAGTGTCTCGATCGCCGAGAACTCCGGATCGACCGAGCGCATCTTCTTGCGCAGGCGCTTGATGTGGCTGTCGATGGTGCGGTCGTCCACATAGACTTGGTCGTCATAGGCCACGTCCATCAGCTGGTCGCGGCTTTTCACGAAGCCCGGGCGGGTGGCCAGCGCCTGCAGGAGCAGGAATTCGGTCACCGTCAGCGACACGTCGAGCCCCTTCCACACCACGGCGTGGCGCAGGGGATCCATCGACAGGTTGCCGCGGATCATCACCTTGGTGTCTTCCTGATCGCCGACCTCGCCGGTGGCGATGGCTTCCTGACGGCGGAGCAGCGCGCGGATGCGTTCGACCAGCAGGCGCTGGCTGAAGGGCTTCTTGACGTAGTCGTCGGCCCCCATGCGCAGGCCCAGGACCTCGTCGATCTCGTCGTCCTTGGAGGTCAGGAAGATGACGGGCATCGCGGTCTTCTGGCGCAGGCGCTGGAGCAGGTCCATGCCGTCCATCCGGGGCATCTTGATGTCGAGCACGGCCATGTCGGGCATGCGCCGGTTGAAGGCGTCCAGCGCCGACTGGCCGTCGTTGTAGGTTTCCACCTCGAACCCTTCGGCCTCGAGTGTCATGGAGACGGAGGTCAGGATGTTGCGGTCGTCATCGACAAGGGCGATGCGCGCCATGGGATGGGTCCCTTTCTGCTCAACCTTTTGCGCTGCATAGCATAAGTGCCGGATTGCCGACAGATACAAGCGGTTGCCGCGAATCGGGTCGTGCAAGAGGCGGCGCGGATGGCGCTTTTGCCGCACCTTTGTTGCCGTGGGGTCAACGGCTGCCGCCCGGCGCGGGGGCGTTGACGGCGCGGTTGCGGGCGTCGGTGCAAGTGATTGCGCTAACTTTCCATTGATTGCGCTAACGGTCCGATTTGCGCACTTAACTTGCGTGGGGCGCGTGGTATAGGAGAAGCCCGCGTGGTGCGCCCCAGCCGTGCGGTTGGCGCCATTCGGGGACACAGCGAGAGAGAGCATGGCCAACCCGCGCGTGAACCCGGATCAGACGCTTGACAAGACTGGATTTTCTGGGCTAGCGGCGGCGCACTACAATCTGGTCGAGGCGGCGCTGGTGGAACAATCCCTGGCGCGCGGCGAGGCGCGGCTGGGCAATGGTGGTGCGCTGCTGGTCACCACCGGGGAACACACGGGCCGCTCGCCCAAGGACAAGTTCGTGGTCCGCACCCCGTCGGTCGAGCACACGATCTGGTGGGACAACAACCGCCCGATGGCGCCAGAAGCGTTCGACCGGCTGGAGGCCGACATGCGCGCCCACATGGCCGGGCGCGAGGTGTTCGTGCAGGACCTGTATGCGGGCGCCGACCCGTCGCACCGGCTGGACGTGCGGGTGGTGACGGAACTGGCGTGGCACGCGCTGTTCATCCGCCACCTGCTGCGGCGGCCGGCCGCGTCGGAACTGCCGGGGTTCGTGGCAGACTGGACCATCGTGAACTGCCCGTCGTTCCATGCCGACCCGGAACGGCATGGCTGCCGGTCGAAGACGGTCATCGCGATGCATTTCGACAAGCGCCTGATCCTGATCGGCGGCACGGCCTATGCGGGCGAGAACAAGAAGTCGGTGTTCACGCTCTTGAACTACCTCCTGCCCGACAAGGGCGTGATGCCGATGCACTGCTCGGCCAACCATGCGCCCGGCAACCCGGTGGACACGGCGGTGTTCTTCGGCCTGTCGGGCACCGGCAAGACCACGCTGTCGGCGGCGCCCGACCGGGTGCTGATCGGGGATGACGAGCATGGCTGGTCGGACCGCGGCACCTTCAACTTCGAGGGTGGTTGCTACGCCAAGACGATCAACCTGAGCGCGGAGGCCGAGCCCGAGATCTATGCCACCACGAGCCGGTTCGGCAGCGTGGTCGAGAACATGGTGTTCGATCCCGACACCCTCGCGCTCGATTTCGAGGACGGCAGCCTGACGCAGAACACCCGCGTCGCCTATCCGCTGGAGGCGATTTCCAACGCGTCCGCGTCGGGGCTGGGCGGGCATCCGAAGAACGTGGTCATGCTGACCTGCGATGCGTTCGGCGTGCTGCCGCCCATCGCGCGGCTGACGCCCGCGCAGGCAATGTACCATTTCCTGTCGGGCTTCACGTCCAAGGTGGCGGGGACGGAACGCGGGGTGACCGAGCCCGAGCCCACGTTTTCGACCTGCTTCGGCGCGCCGTTCATGCCGCGTCGGCCCGAGGTCTACGGCAACCTGTTGCGCGAGAAGATCGCGCGGCACGGGGCGACCTGCTGGCTGGTGAACACGGGCTGGACGGGCGGCGCCTATGGCACCGGGCGGCGGATGCCGATCAAGGCGACGCGGGCGCTGTTGTCGGCGGCGCTGGACGGGTCGCTGGCCGAGGCCACGTTCCGCAAGGACCCCAACTTCGGCTTCGAGGTGCCGGTGACGGTGCCGGGCGTGGATGCGGTGCTGCTCGACCCGCGCGCGACCTGGGCCGACAAGGCAGCCTATGACCGGCAGGCAGCCCGGCTGGTCGAGATGTTCGCGGCGAACTTTGCCCAGTATGTGCGCCACATCGACGAGGACGTGAAGGCGGTCGCGATCGGGTGAGACGCGCCCGGACCGATGCCCGGTGGGTCGAGGGCGGATCAGGGATCGGTCCGGGGGATCGATCCCCCGCCCGAGGGGTCAGCGTCGAACGCCCGAGGACCATGTCCGAGGGCTGGATCGGACGGGACGGAGGCGGGGGGCGCTGCCCCCCGGGCGGCTCCGCCGCCTCCCCCCGGGGTATTTTGGCAAGGATGAAGGGGTCGTTCAGAGGCCGAGGCCGCGGCGGATCAGGTTCAGTCCTGCGATAAGCAGGACGATCTGGGTCCAGCGGCGGAAGCGGGCGGGGTCCATCCGGTCGTGGACGCGGAAGCCTGCCCAGGTGCCGATGAGCGCGGGAAGCACGAGCGCTGCCGAGACCGGAAGGGTTTCGGTGTTCAGGACGCCGGACTTGAGGTGCGCGGCGGTCAGCACCACCGAGGACGCGCCGTAGATCACGCCCTGGATGCGCATGGAGGCTCGTTTCTCGGTGCCGAGCGCGGTCAGGTAGGCGACGGTGGGTGGGCCCCAGACTCCCGACAAGCCGCCGACAAGGCCCGAGAACGCGCCGACCCCGATGTCCGCCGTGCGGCGGTGGCGCTGGGGCACCGTGAAGGTGAGACGCGCCAGTTGCATCGCAGCGAAGGCCACGATGGGCAGGCCGATGGCGAGGAACAGCGCGCCCTGCGGCAGGACGTTCACCAGTTGTGCCGAAGCCGCGATGCAGACGGCGATGGCCGCGAGGTACAGGCGGAAGTCGCGGACCGAGTCCCACGCCGCGCGCAGGCCGTCGCGGCCGCCCTGCCAGACGTTCGTCACCAGTGTGGGCAGGATCAGAGCCGCCAGCGCCGTGTCGGGCGGCAGCACCGTCGCGAACCCCGAGATCATGATCATCGGCATGGCGAAGCCCACCGCGCCCTTCACGAATCCCGCGCCCAGCGTGATGGTGACGACGATGATCCAGAGGGTGGGGTCCAAGGCGGGCTCCTGTCGCGGAGCGGGACCTTGGCGCGGGGTTCGGGCAAGGACCAGTACAAATCGGATGCGACATGATATTCTGTGGACATGGGGTTTCCGCGAATTAATCTTGCGCTGCGGATGCGAAGGGATTACGCCCGCGCGGCAATTGACAGGAGCGGACCATGGCCCATGACGGAGCGCCGGTGATCGGGATGGACATGCTGGTGGCGGGTCGGGCCGGGGTGGCCGCGGCCGAGGCGCATCTGGCCGCCGCCCTGGCTGCCGTGCGCGCGCAGGTCGCCCCCGAGGGCCGCCCGGTGGATGCGCTGATGGAGGCCGGGCAGGCGGCGACGCATGGGCTGGCCTGGGTTGCGACCTATGCCATGGCCTTGCGCGAGATGCAGGGCTGGGCGGAGCGGCTGGAGGCCGAGGACGCGTTCGGCGAGGTGGAACGCCTGATCCACCGGATCGCCCTGGGCGAGTACCTGGCGCAGTTGCGTGGCGGTCTGCCCATGAGCCAGGGCGAGATGGTGCGGCCTGCGGACCTTGGCCTCGACGGGGTGGCGCTGGCGGGGGCCGCGGTCGATGCGCTGATCGCGGGCGGGAACACGGCGGACGCCCGTGCCCGCTTGGTGGCGCTGATGCGCGACCGGGCGGCAGAGGCCACGTTCGGGGCCAGCGGCCTTGATCCCGAGATGGAGATGATCCGCGACCAGTTCCGCCGTTTTGCCGCGGACCGGGTCACGCCGCACGCGCACGACTGGCACCTGAAGGACGAGCTGATCCCGATGGAGATCATCGTCGAGATGGCGGAGATGGGCGTTTTCGGCCTGACCATCCCCGAGGAGTTCGGGGGCCTTGGCCTGCCCAAGACCGCCATGTGCGTGGTGTCCGAGGAACTGAGCCGCGGCTACATCGGCGTTGGCAGCCTGGGCACCCGGACCGAGATCGCGGCGGAGCTGATCCTGTGTGGCGGGACCGACGCGCAGAAGGCCGCTTGGCTGCCGAAGCTGTCAAGTGGCGAGGTGCTGCCCACGGCGGTCTTCACCGAACCGAACACCGGGTCCGACCTGGGGTCGCTTCGCACCCGCGCGGTGCGGGAGGGCGACGATTACGTGGTGACCGGCAACAAGACCTGGATCACCCATGCCGCGCGCACCCATGTGATGACGCTGCTCGCCCGGACCGACCCGGCGACGACCGACTATCGCGGGTTGTCGATGTTCCTGGCTGAAAAGACCCCCGGCACCGACGCGGCGCCGTTCCCGACCCCCGGCATGACCGGCGGCGAGATCGAGGTGCTGGGGTATCGCGGGATGAAGGAATACGAACTCGCCTTCGACAGGTTCCGGGTGAAGGCCGACAACCTGCTGGGGGGCGTCGAGGGGCAGGGCTTCAAGCAGCTGATGCAGACCTTCGAATCGGCCCGCATCCAGACTGCGGCGCGGGCGATCGGGGTGGCGCAGAACGCGCTGGACCTGAGCCTGCGCTATGCCGAGGAGCGGCGGCAGTTCGGCAAGGCGCTGGTGGCGTTCCCGCGGGTGGCCGACAAGCTGGCCATGATGGCGGTCGAGATCATGGTGGCCCGCCAGCTGACCTACTTTGCCGCGCGGGAGAAGGACGCCGGGCGGCGTTGTGATGTCGAGGCCGGGATGGCCAAGCTTCTGGGCGCCCGCGTGGCCTGGGCCTGTGCCGACAACGGCTTGCAGATCCACGGCGGGAACGGGTTCGCGCTGGAATACCCGATCAGCCGCGTGCTGTGCGACGCGCGCATCCTGAACATCTTCGAGGGCGCGGCCGAGATCCAGGCGCAGGTGATCGCGCGCCGTCTGCTGGGGTAGGGGCCTGCCGGGGTAGCGTCGGCCCGGATCGGGCTTGACAGGAAGTAAGCGACACTCACATATGACCCTGACACCGTTGGGAGCCAGCGTCATGCCGCAGACCGTTCTTGTCACCGGGGCCTCGGGCTATATCGCCAAGCACATCGTGCGGCAATTGCTGGATGCCGGGCACCGGGTGGTGGCGTCCACCCGGCGGGTCGAGGGGTTGGCGGCGGTGAAGGCGGCGGTGGGGCCGCGGCTGGCGGATGCAGGCGCGCTGGACCGGCTGTCGGGCGTGACGCTGGACCTGATGCGGGATGACGGCTGGGATGCCGCCATGGCGGGGGTGGATGTGCTGATGCACACGGCATCGCCCTTTCCGCTCGCGCAACCGAAGAACCCCGATGACCTGATCCGCCCCGCGGTGGACGGCACGCTGCGCGCGCTGCGGGCGGCGGCGAAGGCAGGCGTGGGGCGGGCGGTGGTCACGTCGTCCATCGCGGCGATCTCGTCCTCGGCCGCACCGTCGGACGGGCGGGCCTATGCCGAGGGGGACTGGACCGACCTGACCTATCCCACGACCACGCCCTATTTCGCGTCCAAGACGCTGGCCGAGCGCGCGGCGCGGGACTTCGTCCGTGACCATGCGCCGGGGATGCGGCTTCTGACCGTGAACCCGGGGTTCGTCATGGGGCCGCCGCTCGATGCCGATGTGGGCACGAGCATGGAGGTCGTGATGCGGTTCATGCGGGGCAAGGACCCGATGGTGCCGCGGGTGGGCCTGATGTCAGTGGACGTGCAGGACGTGGCCGCGGCGCATGTGGCGGCGATGGACTGGGACGGCGACGCGGACCGGTTCATGCTGGTGGCGCGGTTCGTGTGGTTTGCCGACCTGACGCGCGCGTTGAAGGCGGCGTTTCCCGACCGGAAGATCCCCGTGCGGGTGGCGCCCGACCTGATGATCCGGGCGCTGGCGCTGTTCGACCCGGCGCTGCGCACGGTCACGCCGCTGCTGGGGCGCGAGGAGCGGTTCGACAACGCCCGGGCGCGGGCGCTTCTGGGGCGCGATCTGGCCGATCCGGTGGCGGCGACGGTCGCCTCGGGCCGGGCGCTGATCGACCTCGGGCTCTTGCGCTAGGCGCGGCTGCCCCGGACGCGCAGGCGCGGGTGCAGGGTGCCCGCCAGCACCCAGGCCCCGGCCATCGCCGCGCCGCAGGCGGCAAAGACCCCCGCGACGGGGGCGACCAGCAGGACAAGGTAGGCCACACCGGGGGTCAGGATGCCGGACACGTCGCGGAAGCTGGAATAGACCGCCGCCATCTCGGTCCGCTCGGCGGGGCGGACGGCCATGAGGAACGGCAGGCTGCCGGCCGCGTCCAGCACGACCAGCCCGGCCGAGGCCAGCACCACGGCGGCCAGCGCCGCCCAGGGCCAGCCCGCCAGGAGAAACGCGGCGGTGAACAGCACGGCGCAGCCGGCAAAGGCGGCGCGGACGACGATGCGCACGCTGGTGGCGCGGGTGGCGGCCAGCACCAGCGGCGTGCCGTACAGAAGCGCGTTCGATGCCGACAGCGCGATGCCGCCGACCTGATCGCCGAGGCCCGCCTGGATGCAGAAGATCGGCAGATACACGACATAGACCCACCAGCCGCAGGACCGGATCACGGCAAACAGCCAGCCCGCGATCAGCCGCGGCTGCCGGGCAAAGCGCCCGAGATAGGCGAGCGGATTGGCAGCAGGCCCGCGGGCGCGCTGGATCTCCTTCCCGTTGCCAAGGCGCAGCCGCCAGAACAGCGCGATCAGCCCGACCGCGAAGGTCCCCGCCAGCAGGAACGGCGCCGGGCGCCAGATGTCCACCAGCCACACGCCCGCCACCGGACCGACCGTCCACATGGTCGCGGAATAGACCATGCGCAGGGTCTCGGACCGGCCCAGATCCTCGCGCGCGATGTGGTCGAGGACATAGGCGTTCAGGCAGACGAAGACCGTCACCGTGGCCATCGCGTTCAGCGCCACCGCGACCGACAGCGCCGCAGCACCCCCGACAACGGCCAGCGCGTTGCCGCACAGGTACAGGCAGGCGCCCAGCGTGATCATCCAGCGGCGCGGGATCCACCGCGTCGCCCAGGGCACCAGAAGGCCGGTCACCAGCGACACCAGCCCCACGGCAAAGTAGATGCGGCTGACCACCGCGGCATCGCCCGTAGCGCGGTAGACTTCCAGCGGCATGACCGAGATCAGCGTGCCCCGCACCCCGGCCTCGAGCGCGGCCAGCGCGGCAAAGGACTGGATGCGGGGTGTCGGCGAGTGCGACAGGTAGAGCGGGACGCGCGGGACGATGGGCATGGTGGCGGGCAGGTAGCGCCGCGCCCGGGGCAGGTGCAACCCCGTCAGGACGCGCGGGTGAGCAGGTCGATCAGCCGGGCGCGGGCGGCGGGCACCGGGCGGTCGCCGAGGGATGGCAGCGCGCGGGTGGTCAGGAAATGCCCCGTGGTCACCAGCCCGGCAACCACGCCTGCCCGCGCCGCGCCCTGCCCCAGCATCTCGGGCGGCAGGGGCAGCAGGCGGTCGGCCCAGTCGCCCGCCCCTGCCCGGCTGACCGCGCGTCCGGTGCGGGGCGAGACATAGGCGAGGTCGTCCGTGCGGCCCGTCACCGCACATTCCGACAGGTCCAGCCCGAAGCCCAGCGCATCGAGCAGCGCCATTTCCCAGCGCAGGTAGGCAACGGGCCAGGCCTCGCCCTGCCCCAGCATGTCGAACAGCGCCTCGGTCCGGGGGTGCAGGTCAGGCTGGGGGTCGCGTTCGGGCAGGCAGACGGTCAGGAGCGCGGTCGCGGCGTTCAGCGCCGCCAGCGCCAGCGGATCGGCCATCAGCCGCGCGGCGCGGGCGTCCAGGAGTTCGACGGTGAAGCTGCCGATGTGTTCGCCCAGCCGCGCGCGCCAGGTGACGGCGACCCGGTTGCCGGGCTGGAGCACCGGCGTCACCTTGCGCGAGGCACCGCCGCGCACGACGCCCGCATGGCGACCGTGGGCTGCGGTCAGCACCTCGACGATGGCCGAGGTCTCGCCGTGCCGCCGGACCGTCAGGATCGCCCCTTCGTCGCGCCATTCCATGGGGCGCAGTATGGCGGCGGTGGCCGGGGGAGCAAGGGATCGGTCCGCCGGGGGGGTCGTCCCCGGCCCCCACCCCGACGCGCGGATGCAAGGATGGTGGCGTGGTGTGCCCCCCTGACGGGGAGAGGACGGGATTGCCTGCCGCCGGTGCACGCAACGCGCGGTGTCTTGCCCGGGGCACGCAACACCCGGGACGCAGCGGCTATGGTGCCCCCGCGGCCGCGCCGATTGGGTCCGGCACGGCCGCGCGCGGACCGGGGAACGCGCCCGGGGGGACAGCACCGGCTGGATGCCCCCCGGGCGCGGACCGCCTGTGAAGGGCCGGCCGGGTCCGTGCGGTCAGTCCGCCAGCCCGTCCTGGTCCAGCAGGTGGCGCCCGGCGCGATCCTCGACCTCGATCACCCAGAGGTCGGGGTCGTGGCGGCGCTGGCGGGAAATCGCTGCGTCCACGTCGGCCTCGGGCCCGTCGGCCAGCACCACCCAGACGCGCCCGCCCGTCATCAGGTCGAAGGACCGCTGGAATGCCTGCGCCCGCCCGTCGAGCGTGGCGAGTTTCACAAGCACCGCCCCCGCGGTCGCATCGCCCCTCGCGGTCACATAGGCCGGGATCGCCGCCAGCCGCAGGCGCGTCAGGTAGGCACCGACCCAGATGCGGGCGGTGAGACGCGTCACTTTTTCGCGTCGCGGAAGTCGAGCCCCATTTCGGAATAGCGCTCGGCCTCGTCCATCCAGTTCTCGCGGACCTTGACCGTCAGGAACAGGTGCGCGCGGCGGCCCATGAATTCTTCCAGTTCCGCCCGCGCGGCCTGGCCCACGGCCTTGATCGTCGCCCCCTTGGCCCCCAGCACGATGCCCTTGTGGCCGTCGCGGGCGACATAGACGATCTGGTGGATGGCGGCGGAGCCGTCCTTCCTCTCCTCCCACTGCTCGGTTTCCACCGTCAGCTGGTAGGGGATTTCCTCGTGCAGGCGCAAGGTCAGCTTCTCGCGCGTGATCTCGGCCGCGATCATGCGCATGGGCAGGTCGGCGATCTGGTCTTCGGGGTACAGCCACGGGCCGACGGGCATGCGGTCGGCGAGCCAGGCCTTGAGGTCGTCCACCCCGTAGCCCCGTTCGGCCGAGATCATGAAGGTCGCGGCGAAGGGGAAGCGGGCGTTCATGTCCTGCGAGAGCGCCAGAAGCGTCGGCGCCTCGACCCGGTCGATCTTGTTGATGGCGAGCGCAATGGTGTGGCCGTGCGTCTTGGCCGACAGGTCGGCGAGGATGCGTTCGACGCCGTCGGTGATGCCGCGCTGCGCCTCGATCAGCAGCACCACCATGTCGGCGTCGGCGGCCCCGCCCCAGGCGGCGGCGACCATCGCGCGGTCCAGCCTGCGGCGCGGCTGGAACAGGCCCGGCGTGTCCACGAACACGATCTGGGCAGGCCCATGCAGCGCCACGCCGCGGATCCGGGCGCGGGTCGTCTGCACCTTGTGCGTGACGATGCTGACCTTGGCACCCACCATCCGGTTCAGGAGCGTGGACTTGCCCGCGTTCGGTTCGCCGATCAGGGCGACGAAGCCCGCGCGGGTGGGGGTATCGGCCGTTCCGGTCATGTCGTGCTCTCCAGCCGGGCCAGAAGCGCCTGGGCGGCGACTTCCTCGGCCTGGCGCTTGGCATTGGCTTGCGCACGTTCGGTCGCGCCGTTGGACAGGCGCACCTCGACCGTGAAGATCATGGCGTGGGCCGGGCCGTCGCGACCCAGTTCCACATATTCGGGCAGACCCAGGCCGCGCGCCTGCGCCCATTCCTGCAGCGCGCTTTTCGGGTTGTGGACGCGGTCGGCCGCCCGGGTCAGCCGGTCGCCCCACAGCCGCAGCACCACATGGCGGGCGGGACCATAGCCCGCATCCAGGTAGATCGCGGCGATCACCGCTTCCATCGCGTCGGCCAGCACGGCTTCCTTGCGACGCCCGCCGGTCAGCGTCTCGCCCCGGCCAAGCTTCAGCGCGTCGCCAAGGCCGACCTCGCGCGCGACCTCGGCGCAGGCTTCCTTGCGCACCAGTGCGTTGTAGCGCGGCGCAAGCTGGCCTTCGTCGGCGCCCGTGTCGGCGTGGAACAGCGCCTCGGCCATCACCATGTTCAGCACCCGGTCGCCCAGGAATTCCAGCCGCTGGTTCGACGGCCGGGTTTCCGTGGCGAAGGACGGGTGCGTCAGGGCGCGGACCAGAAGTGCTGGGTCGCGGAACGCATGGCCGAGCCGGGCGCAGAGTGCCTTGTGCTCGCCCGACAGGTTCACTCGATCGCCTTGAAGAAGCGGTCGCCGCGCCAGGTCCAGAAGAACAGCATCGACCGGCCCGCGGACGAGAACATCACCCGGTCGGCGCGGCCGATCAGGTTCTGGACCGGCACCATGCCCACGCCCATCGCCGCCTGCGGCACGCGGCTGTCGGTGGAGTTGTCGCGGTTGTCGCCCATGAAGAACACATGGTCCTCGGGGACGACGAACACGGGCGTGTTGTCCAGTCCGGTGTCGCGGATGTTCAGGATGGAATGGCCGGGCCCGTCGGGCAGCTGTTCGGTGAAGCGTTCGGATTCGCAGGGCGCGCCGATGCCGACGGCGCCCTGGCGGCACAACGGGAAGCTGCCCATCGGGCCCTGCGCCTCGTACGTCTCGGTGAAGAGGCCGGCGGGGGTCTGCACCGCCTCGACCTCGTTGATGAACAGGACACCATCGCGGACCTGCACGCGGTCGCCCGGCAGGCCGATGGCGCGCTTGATGAAGTCCTCGCCGGACACCGGGTGACGGAACACCACCACGTCGCCGCGGTCGGGCAGCGATCCGAAGATGCGGCCGTCGAAGGGGCACATCGAGAACGGGCAGGAATGGCGGGAATAGCCGTAGGCCATCTTGTTGACGAACAGGAAGTCGCCGATCAGGAGCGTGTCCTTCATCGAGCCCGAAGGGATCCAGAACGGCTGGAAGAACAGCGTGCGGAACACGCCCGCGATCAGCAGGGCGTAGACCACGGTCTTGACGGTTTCGACCCAGCCGCCCGATGCCTGCGCCTTGGTTGCCATGCTGTCCTGCCTGTTCGTGTGCCGGGGCGTGATGGGCCGGGGCGGGGGTGGAGTCAAGGTTGGCGGGCCAATCCACGGGGCCGCGCCTCGATCACGACGAAGGCCTGCGCCCAGGGGTGGTCGTCGGTCAGGGTGACGTGGATCAGCGCGTCGTGGCCGGGCGGTGTCATCGACGCCAGCCGTTCGGCGGCCCAGCCCGAGACATGCATGACGGGTTGCCCGGTGCGGATGTTCGTCACCCACATGTCGCGCCAGGAAATCCCCATGCGCAGGCCGGTGCCAAGGGCCTTGGAGCAGGCCTCTTTCGCGGCCCAGCGTTTGGCGAGCGTGCCGGCCACGTCGGCGCGGCGGTCGGCGCGGGCCAGTTCCTCGGGCCGGAAGACGCGCGTGCGGAAGCGGTCGCCGAAGCGGTCGAGCGTGGCGGCGATGCGGTCGATGTTGCACAGGTCGGTGCCGATGCCGAGGATCATGATGCGGCGTCCGTGAAGAGCGGGAACGACACGGCCAGCGACCAGGCCAGGATCAGCCCCAGCGCCACGCCCGCCGATACCGCGCCCGACCGGCGGGCGACCCAGCGGCCCATCAGGCCCATCGTCAGGAAATACAGCACGATGACGGGGGCGATGATCGCCAGGAAGAACAGCCGTTCGAGGTCCAGCGCGATGGCGAGGGCGAGCGAGGTCAGGAACGCCATGCGCGCGAGGATGCGGCGGCCAAGCCCTTCGCGCCCGGCGCGGGTGACCAGCGCGTCGGCCACCATGAAGGGGATCGCGCCCAGCGCCAGCACCGCCAGCATCGCCCAGCGGTCGCCGGTGGGCCAGAAGCTGGCGCCGTAGCGGTCCAGCGCCATGCCGAACACCCCGATGCCGAAGGTCGCAAGCGCCAGCGTGGCGGTGGGCGACAGGCGCATGACCCGGACGCCCCACAGGTGCAGAAGTCCAAGCTGGATGGCGCCATACAGCGCCAGGTGCACCATCAGGTAATCCGCCACCAGCACCGGCAGCCAGCCGCGCGGGGCGAGTTGCGCGAGCAGGGGCGCGGCCAGCATCGGCAGGATCAGCACCGCGGCGAAGCGGAGCGATGACAGGCGGCGGCGGTTTTCCGGCAGGTCGGGCAGGACCCGGGCCAGCGGCGCGGACAGGACCACGATGCTGGCCAGAAGCAGCAGAAGCCAGCCGCCCGTATCGGCCACGCGCGTGTCCGATGGGCGAGCGTAATAGGCATCCAGCCAATCGCGGGCCGCCGTCAGGCCGGTTTCGGACCACAGGACGGTGGCGTGTTCGGTGAACGGCGCCACCACCGCGCGGCGGGTGATGTCGCCGTTTGCGACCGTCACGCCTTCGGCGGCGCCGGGCTGGACCATGCCCAGCGCCTCGATGGCGAAGCCACGCAGGGCGCCCTCGCCCTGGCCGGTGATCATCAGGAGGTTCGGCGGGTGGGTTGCGGTAACGGCCTGGCTGAACATGGAAATCGCCACAACCGGGCCGACCAGCCCCGGTTCGGCGGCGGCCGCGGCGCGCACGATCACGTCGGTGGCCATCGAATGACCCAGAAGCGCCACGGGGGCGTCCAGCCCCGGCAGGGCGGCGGCGGCGCGGACGATCTTCAGCGTCTCGTCCACCAGCAGGCGGGTCGTACCATCCACGGCCGTCACGTCGCCCGACATCGGCCGGGGATTGCGTCCGTGGCCCTGAAAGTCGAACGCCACCACCCGGTAACCGGCGCGGGCGAGCGTCAGCGACCACGCCTCCATGATCTGGCGCGACCCGGCGAAACCGTGGGCGACCACCACCGCCGGGCCATCGGCGCCGGGCAGGGTGTAGAACGTCACCGGCGTGTCCAACACGTCGAAGCGGGTGATCTCCAGCCCCGCGCGGTCGCGTTCCAGCATGACCACGGCCAGCGCCGCCAGCGCCAGCCACAGGGCGGGCAGGAACCGCCGGACTTGCGTCACGCGGCGGCGGTGCGCAGGCGGGCTGCGTCCATCACGCGGCGCATCTCGGCGATTGCCGGGACCAGCCCGCGAAAGATCGCCTCGCCGATCAGGAAATGGCCGATGTTCAGTTCCATGATCTCGGGGATGGCCGCCACAGGCCCGGCGGTGTCATAGGTCAGACCGTGGCCCGCGTGGACCTCGAGCCCCAGACCGTGCGCAAGGGCCGCCATGCGGTCGAGCCGGTCGAGTTCCGCATCCCGCTCGGCAAAGCGGCCTTCGGCGTGCAGGTCGCAGTAGAGCCCGGTGTGCAGTTCCACCACCGCTGCGCCGATCCGCGCCGCGGCCTCGATCTGGCGGGCATCGGCGGCGATGAAGATCGACACGCGACACCCGGCATCGCGCAGGGGCGCGATGAAGTCGGCCAGACGGTTCTGGTCGGCGGCGACTTCCAGCCCGCCTTCGGTCGTGCGTTCCTCGCGCCGCTCGGGGACGATGCAGACGGCGTGGGGCCGGTGCCGCAGGGCAATCGCCTGCATCTCGGGCGTCGTGGCCATCTCGAAGTTCAGGGGCAGGCGCAGGGCGGCCATCAGCCCCTCAATGTCGGCGTCCGAGATGTGGCGGCGATCCTCGCGCAGGTGGGCGGTGATGCCGTCGGCGCCCGCATCCTCGGCCAGTTTCGCGGCGCGGATCGGGTCGGGGTAGGCGGACCCGCGGGCGTTCCGCACGGTGGCGACATGGTCGATGTTCACGCCAAGGCGGAGCGGGCCAAGGTAGGGGCGGGCGGTCATGGTCAGTCCTTCTGTCGGTCGCTGCGCTATCTAGTCCGCGTGGAAGCCACCGTCAGCCCCATCCGGTTTCGATCCGGTGTCCTGCGCGGCCAGCAGCGCCTCGGCACGGGCGGCAAGGGCACGGGCGCGGCGCTTCTCGGCCTTGCGGGCCTTGGCACGCTGGTAGGCATCGACAATCGGGATCGTGGCGTAATAGGCGATCAGCCCGCCCGCGATGCCCGCGGGGATCCCGCCCAGAAGGTAGGGCAGGAAGATCTGCCGCCAGAACAGCGTCAGCCGGTCCCATTCGGCGGGCTGGCCGGTGAACAGCGCCACGGAGTTGTCCCACAGCTGCGCGGTCGCATTGGCCGAATCGACGAAAACGGTGCGGATCGTCAGCTCGAAATCGTTGCCGAGCATGAAGTAACCGGCTTCCAGCGACGCCCAGGCATAGAAAGGCGTGGTGAAGGGGTTGGACAGGAACGTGCCCAGAAGTGCTGCGATCAGGTTGCCGCGGATGCCCCAGGCGATCAGCGCGGCCACGATGAACTGGAAGCCGGGGATCGGCAGGAACCCCACGAAGGCGCCCGCGAACATGCCCCGGGCGATCCGGTGCGGCGGATCGGGCAGACGGCGCAGGCGGTGCCAGGCGTAGCTGGTCGCGCGTTTCCAGCCGGCCGACGGCCAGAAGAATTCCGTCAGCCACTGGCGCCACGACAGGGGATCGCGCCGCTTGAACACCACCTTCTACCCTCCGGACCTTTACGGCTTGCGCGACGGGTCGCGGTAGCGGGCGATCGCGGCCACATCGCTTTCGGCCTCGAGCGCCAGCATGACCCGGTGCAGATGTTCGACGTCCCGCAGATCTACGTCGATCAGAAGCCGATAAAAGTCCGGTTTCCTGTCAAGAAAATGAAGGTCCGAGATATTCGCCTTCTGTTCGCCGATCAGGGAACAGAGCCGCCCGAGAACGCCCGCGTCGTTCACGATGGTCATGTCGATGGTGATGGTGTGGACGGCCGGGTGCTTGCCCGAGTGCCATTGCAGGTCCACCCAGCGGTCGGACTGGTCCTCGAACTCGGCCAGGACGGCGCAGTCGATGGCGTGCACGATCACGCCCTGGCCGCGATAGGCGATGCCGACGATGCGTTCGCCGGGGACCGGCTGGCAGCACTGCGCGCGGGTGAAGGTCTGCCCGCCGGTCAGGCCGACCACCGCGCGGCCGGGGTCGATCTCGTCGCCGCGTGCGGCAAGCTCGGGGTAGAGCGTTTCCACCACCTCGCGCGCGGCCAGTTCGGCCGACCCCAGCCGGGCCAGCAGTTCCGCCGACCCGTCGATGCCAAGCTGCTTGGCCGCGGTCGCCAGCGCCTTTTCGGTCGCCTTGCGGCCCACATGTTCGAACGCGACCCGCGCCAGTTCGCGGCCTAGCTTGATGAATCGCTCGCGGTCTTCCTCGCGCAGGGACTTGCGGATCGCGGCCTTGGCGCGGCCTGTCGTCACGATGTCGATCCAGGTGGCCTGCGGGCGCTGCCCCTCGGCGGTGATGATCTCGACGCTCTGGCCGTTCTTCAGGCGCGTCCACAGGGGCACGCGGATGCCGTCCACCTTGGCGCCCACGCAGGAATTCCCGATGCGGGTGTGGATCGCATAGGCATAGTCCAAGGGCGTCGCGCCCCGGGGCAGCTTCACCACGTCGCCCTTGGGCGAGAAGCAGAACACCTGGTCCTGGTACATCTCGAGCTTCACATGCTCGAGGAACTCGTCGTAGTCGTCGTCGGTCTCGAACCGTTCGGTCAGGCTTTGCAGCCACTTGGCCGGGTCCACGGCAAAGCGGTTCTCGGCGCGCTGGCCGTCGCGGTAGGACCAGTGCGCGGCGACGCCCGCCTCGGCCACCTCGTGCATCTCGCGGGTGCGGATCTGCACCTCGACCCGCTTGCCGTCGCGGCCCGACACGGTGGTGTGGATCGACCGGTAGCCGTTCGACTTGGGCTGGCTGATGTAGTCCTTGAAGCGGCCC
Source organism: Rhodobacteraceae bacterium UBA996 (assembly GCA_002291955.1). Taxonomy (GTDB): domain Bacteria; phylum Pseudomonadota; class Alphaproteobacteria; order Rhodobacterales; family Rhodobacteraceae; genus UBA996. The sequence continues at coordinate 17,964 of DBBA01000046.1, forward strand.
GGCACCGCGCGCCAGCGCTGGTGGATCGCGCCGAGCGTGCGGTAGCAGTCGGATTCCGACCGGGTGATGATGCGGAAGCCGTAGATGTCGGACAGGCGGGAAAAGCCCTGCCCCTTTTCCTGCATCTTGCGCCAGATCGAATAGGGCTTCTTGGCGCGGCCGAACACGTCGGCCTCGACCCCGGCGCGATCCAGTTCGGTGCGCACGTCGGCGGTGATCTTGTGCACCACATCGCCCGCCTCGCGCTGGAGGGTGATGAAGCGGCGGATGATGGAATTGCGCGCTTCGGGGTTCAGGACGCGGAAGGCCAGGTCTTCCAGCTCCTCGCGCATCCACTGCATGCCCATCCGGCCTGCAAGGGGGGCGAAGATGTCCATCGTCTCGCGCGCCTTCTGGGCCTGCTTGGCGGCGGGCAGCGACCGGATCGTGCGCATGTTGTGCAGCCGGTCGGCGAGTTTCACCAGGATCACCCGCAGGTCCTTGGACATCGCCATGAACAGCTTGCGGAAGTTCTCGGCCTGCTTCGTCTCGGTCGAGGACAGTTGCAGGTTGGTCAGTTTGGTGACGCCGTCCACCAGTTCGGCGATCTCGTGGCCGAACGCGCGCTCGACCTCGGTGTAGGTGGATTTCGTGTCCTCGATCGTGTCGTGCAGCAGGGCCGTGACGATGGTGGCGTCGTCGAGCTTCTGTTCGGTCAGGATCGCGGCGACGGCGATGGGGTGGGAGAAGTACGGCTCGCCCGAGCGGCGGAACTGCCCCTCGTGCATCCGGCGGCCATAGTCGTAGGCCTGCCGGATCAGCGCCTCGTTGGTGCGCGGATTGTAGTTGCGGACCAAGGCGACCAGGTCATCGACGTCGATCATTCCGTCCGCCGTTTCCGGGGCGCGCGCGCTGGACCCGCCGCCCCGTCCGGTCACTCCCGGCCCTGGGCTTCCATGAGGGCGCGCAGCAGCCGCTCCTCGGACATGTCGTCATCCCGCGGACGATCGACCTCGGCGCCCATCAGAAGCGCCATGCGGTCTTCCTCGGGTTCGTCCACCTCGATCTGGGTCTGGTGGCTGGCGATCATGCGTTCGCGCAGGTCATCGGCCTGCTGCGTTTCCTCGGCGATCTCGCGCAGGGCAAGCACCGGGTTCTTGTCGTTGTCGCGCGCGATGGTGGGCGCGGAACCCGCCGTGACTTCGCGGGCGCGATGGGCGGCCAGAAGCACCAGATCGAAGCGGTTCGGCACCTTGTCAACGCAATCTTCGACCGTCACGCGGGCCATGGGGCGTTCCTTCCTGACACAAGGATGACGCCTGCAGATATTGACTGCGGCCGGAACATTCAACCGGTATTTCCGGCGGCCGCGCCCGAAAATCGCCACGGGCCGCGATGAATCCGGGCAGCTGCCGCGTTGACTGGGTGCCGGGGATGCACCCCGGTCACCGGTCAGAAGGGCCCCCGCGGCCCCTGCGCGACCCCTGGACAGGACTGGACCCATTCATGCGCGCGCTTCTTGTGGCCGCCGTTCTTGGCGCTATCGGCCAGGTCGCTTCGGCCGCGACCTTCTCGATCCCGCCTGCCGGGCAGTTCGGCACATTCCAGGCCGGCGCCGCCGGCGACATCCTTGCCATCGACGCCGGGACCTTCGGCGTCACGGCACCGCTCCACGTCCAGTCGGGCGTCTTCGGCAATGCGGGCCAGGCCAACGTGGGTGCCGACGACCCCACGGTGATCGGAACTAGCGTGAACGTCGTCGTGATCCAGAACTTCGACAACAACGACACGAACGGCTTCCCGGCGAACTGGGATGCCAGCTGGAACGCGCGCACGGCGCTGCGGGCGATCTCGGCCAATACCGACGGCGACCGCCCCGGCTTCTTCCTGTACTGGAACGAGGGGCTGGGGGTGAACCGGCTGTTCGCCACGTCGAACCTGAACGATGGCGACGCGGCGCTGACGCTCTTGTTCACGCTGCAGTCGCAGACACTGACGGGCGTTCCGGGCGCCTTCGACCTGAACCTTGCGAACGGCGATCCGACGCGGACCGACCTGTTCGGCGAGGCGAACGCGAACCAGCGGCAGCTGGCCAGTTTCACGTCCGCCAACTTTGCCTTCTCGGACCAACCGACCCCCGTTCCGCTGCCCGCGAGTCTTCCCCTGCTCGTGGCGGCGCTTGTCGGGCTTGGGGCGGCACGGCGCTTGCGCCGGGCACCCTGAGACCCGCATGAGGTGGCGCGACAGATGCGGGGCGTATGTTCCCGTCCCGAGTGTCGTGTGTGCCGTTCGCGCGTATGGTCTGTCCGCGTGTGTCGTGCCACCTCCATCGACCTGTGCTAGACGGCGCGCAGTCCGCAACGAACCACGCGGTGCCATGGACCACAGCGCGCTCCGACGGGACCTCATCGACCTCTTGCCGCGGCTGCGACGCTTTGCGTCGACGCTGGTTGCAAGTGCGGCCGATGCCGACGACCTGGTGCAGATCGCCTGCCTGCGCGCCATCGAACGGCCGGACAGCTTCCTTCCCGGAACGCGGCTGGATGCCTGGGTCTTCACGATCCTGCGCAATGCCTGGCGTGACGACCTGCGCCGCCGGCGGGTGCGCGACGGGCAGGGCACCATCGACGCCGAGGCCGCATCCGAACTGGTGGACGCCAACGACGGGGCCGCCCATCTTGCCGAACGCGAGGTGCGGGATGCGGTGCTGGGCTTGCCCGAGGGATTGTCGAGCGTTCTCTTGCTGGTCAGCGTCGAGGGATATACCTATGCCGAGGCCGCGCGGATCCTGGACATTCCGGCCGGAACGGTGACGAGCCGGATCGCACGGGCACGGGCCATGCTGGCCACGTCGCTGGGCGAGGAGCGGGGCGGAGGGGCCCGATGACGGGGCTGTCCGACGAGACCCTGAATGCCTTTCACGACGGCGCCCTGCCCCCGGCCGAGATGCGCCGGATCGCGGCCGAGGTCGCCGGGAACGCCGACCTGCGCGACCGGCTGGCACGGCTGGCCGCCGCGGATGCCGCAGCGCGTGACCGGTTCGCGGCCGCGTTGCGCGATCCGGTTCCGCTGGCCCTGGCCCGCGCGGTGGCCACGGCGCCTCCGCCGCGGACCCGGACCGGTTGGCGACAGACCGCAGCCGCGGCCGTGCTGGGCCTTCTAATCGGGGCAGGCGGGACGGCCTGGGTCGTCACGGGCCCCGCCCGCGCCCCGGCCGCACCCGACTGGGTTGCCCAGGTGGCCGACTATCACCGGGTCTACGCGGCCGAGGGTCGCCATCTGGTCGAGGTCGGCGCCGACGAGACACCCCATATCGAGGAATGGCTGGCCGGACGCATCGGCCGACCGTTCCGCGTTCCGGACCTGACGGGCGACGGCTTTGCGTTCCGCGGGGCGCGGCTGCTGGTCGCCGCGGCGGCTCCGGTGGCGCAACTGGTGTATGTGGGCGAGGATGGTGCGATCATCGCCCTGTGCCTGACCGCACGCCCCGGCGCGTCCGACGCCCCGCCCCGCCTGCAGGAGTTCGGCGACCTGACGGCGACCGTCTGGCGTCAGGCCGGGACGGCGGTCGTTCTGGTGACTCCGGCCGACCTGCCCGACCGGGACACCATCGCCGCGACCGCGCAAACGGCGCTCTGGCAGCTGTAGGACCGCGCGCCGGAAGCACGCGCAGGCAGCGCCCAGGGCGGGCTGCGGGGGCACAAGACATTTGCCGAAAACCCTGTCGTAGCGTAACCTCTGCACTGGCCGGGGAAAATCCCGGCCTAGACAAATGTACAATTGCCCTTGTCGCGGGTATGTCCTACACCCGCGTCTGCCTCTTGAACGGATGCGCCACTCACGCATCGTGAACGTTTCGGGGGCTCACGCGCCAATTCAGGCAAGGACTCATTATGTTCTATCGAGACGAACGGCTGGCGCTGTTCATCGATGGCTCGAACCTCTATGCGGCCGCCAAGTCGCTGGGGTTCGACATCGACTACAAGCTGCTGCGGCAAGAGTTCATGCGCCGCGGCAAGCTGATCCGCGCCTTCTACTATACCGCCCTGCTGGAGACCGAGGACTACTCGCCCATACGCCCGCTGGTGGACTGGCTGCACTACAACGGCTTCTCGATGCGGACGAAGCCCGCCAAGGAATACACCGACAGCCAGGGACGGCGGAAGGTGAAGGGCAACATGGACATCGAGCTTGCCGTCGATGCCATGGAACTGGCGCCGCGGCTGGACCATGCGGTGCTGTTCTCGGGCGATGGCGACTTCAAGCCGCTGATCGAAAGCCTGCAACGGCAGGGGGTGCGCGTGTCGGTGTGCTCGACCATCCGCAGCCAGCCGCCGATGATCGCCGACGAGTTGCGGCGGCAGGCGGACAACTTCATCGAGCTGGACGAGTTGCGCGACGTGATCGGCCGGCCGCCGCGCGAACCGCGCGAGCCGGGGATGGAGCGTGAAGGGTTCCGCCGCACGCCGGTCACCGCACCCGAGGGCGACGCGCCGGGCGACTGACCCGGCGGTGCCACCACGGTCTCGACACCCTTGGCGCGGGGCCTTACCTGTGACGGGGGAGGGTCCGCCATGACAAAGCCGCCGCTGACGCTGTATCTGGCCGCCCCGCGCGGGTTCTGCGCGGGCGTGGACCGCGCCATCCGCATCGTGGAACTGGCGCTCGAACGCTGGGGGGCGCCGGTCTATGTCCGGCACGAGATCGTCCACAACGCTTACGTGGTGGACGGGCTGCGCGCCAAGGGCGCGGTGTTCGTCGAGGAACTGGACGACTGTCCGCCCGACCGTCCGGTGGTGTTCTCGGCCCACGGCGTGCCGAAATCGGTCCCGGCCGAGGCCGAGGCGCGGCGGATGCTGTATGTGGATGCCACCTGCCCCCTGGTGACCAAGGTCCACAACGAGGCCGCGCGCCACCACGCGAACGGCTTGCAGATGGTGATGATCGGACACGCGGGGCACCCCGAGACCGTCGGGACCATGGGCCAGTTGCCGCCGGGCGAGGTGCTGCTGGTGGAAACCGTGGCCGACGTGGCGACGATCACCCCGCGCGATCCGGACCAGCTCGCCTTCATCACGCAAACGACGTTGAGCGTCGATGACACGGCCGAGGTCGTGGCGGCGCTGAAGGCGCGGTTCCCGGCCATCGTCGGCCCGGGCAAGGAAGACATCTGCTATGCCACCACCAACCGGCAGGAAGCGGTCAAGGCGATTGCCGGGCGGATCGACGCGCTGCTGGTGATCGGCGCGCCGAACTCGTCGAACTCCAAGCGGCTGGTCGAGGTCGGGGCGCGTGCAGGCTGCCCCTACGCGCAACTGGTGCAGCGGGCGGGCGACATCGACTGGCGGGCGCTGGCCACGATCCGGTCGGTCGGGATCACGGCCGGGGCGAGTGCCCCCGAGGAACTGGTGAACGAGGTCATCGACGCCTTTCGTGCCCGGTTCGACGTGACGGTGGAGCTTGTGGAAACCGCGGTCGAAACGGTGGAATTCAAGGTGCCCAAGGTGCTGCGGGAACCCGCGTGACGGCATGGACGGCTGGCTGTCGTTCGAGGGCCGGATCGAGCCGCTCGTTTGGGGCGACACCACCTATGCCATCCTGCGCCTGCCCGCCGATGTGGCCGAGGCACTGGAGGCTGCGGGCGCGAAGCGGGTCGAGGGCGAGATCAACGACCATCCGGTGAACCTGGCCCTGACCCGCGCCCCGCCGGTGGATGGCGTGTTCCTGTGGGCCGGGCAGTCGCTGCTGGACCGGTTGGGCGTTACCACGGGCGCGTGGCTGGACATCAGGCTGCGCCCCGCCGACCCCGATGCAGTGGACGTCCCCGATGATGTCGCCGCCGCGATCCGCGCGGGCGGGCGGCAGGCGGGATGGGACGCCCTGACGCCTGGCAAGCGGCGCGGGATGCTCTATCAGGTGGCGACCGCCAAGACCGCGCCGACGCGCGCGAAGCGGATCGCGGCGCTGGTGGCGGGCCTGACCGA
>DBBA01000049.1 GCA_002291955.1 Rhodobacteraceae bacterium UBA996
CGCGTGATGATCTTCCGCCAGCGCCGCGAGATTACGGAAGCGGGACATCTGGAGGAGATCACCCGCGACATGCGCCATCAGGTGATCGACGACCTGGTGAACACGTTTGTGCCGCCCAAGACCTATGCCGACCAGTGGGATACCGAGGGGCTGCACGCGGCGCTAAAGGAAAAGCTGGGCGTGGATCTGCCGACGGCCACCTGGGGTGCCGAGGAAGGCGTGGATCAGGATGTGTTCCGCGAGCGGATCGTGGCGGCGGCCAATGCGTTCATGGCGGACAAGGCGGCGGCGTTCGGTCCCGAGACCATGCGCCGGATCGAGAAGCAGTTCCTGTTGCAGACCATCGACAGCAAGTGGCGCGAGCACCTGCTGCGGCTGGAGCATCTGCGGTCGGTCGTGGGCTTCCGCGGCTATGCCCAGCGCGATCCCTTGAACGAATACAAGACCGAAGCATTCCAGCTGTTCGCGGGTCTGCTTGATTCGCTGCGCGAGGAAGTGACGTCGCGCCTGGCCGAGGTGCGGCCGATGTCGCCCGAGGAACAGGCCGAGCTGATCCGCCAGTTACAGGCCCAGCAGGCGCGGCTGGCCCCGCGCGTGGCAGAGCCCGCACCAGCCGCACCAGCCGCGGCGGACGCCGATCGCGCCGAAGCCCCGGCCGGGGCGCCCGCGCCGGGCTTTGTCGAGACCGACCCCACCACCTGGGGCAACCCGGGGCGGAACGACCTGTGCCCCTGCGGGTCGGGCAAGAAGTTCAAGCACTGCCACGGCCGCCTGGCCTGACGCGACGGGGGACCGGGCGCCGACCCTTCCCGCAGTATTGCCGTCGGCTTGCCACAGGAATGCCCGGTTCGCGCGCCATTCCGCCCGGTGGGTGAACGGGTTTCCGGGGTGTGCGACGCATGGTCGATCTTGGCTGGATGAAGATGACGGCCGCGGTTCTTGTCATGGCGGGAACAGTCGGCCACGTCATGCAGAACGGCGACGCGATGGCCGAGCGCTGGCTGGGCATCCAGATGGCGTCCGGGCAGCCGCTGGTTGCCGAGCGGGAACCACGGCTGATCGGGTATGGCGGCCGGTTCCAGACCGATGTCCACGTCAGCCCCTTTGCCGACGTCCGCCACATGGACCTTCCACCACCGCTGGTGTCGGGCCGCCAGCCCGGGCTTGCGGCGCTGGACCTGCCGGGCCAGACCACACTGGAGTGACCCGCGCCGCAGGCGCAGTCCGGTTGCAAACCGTGTCGGGATCGGGATGATCCCGCGCAGGGTCGGCGGGCGCAGGCGAGGTCGGAGGGCAGGGTGACATCGGTCCCGTGGCGACGCAGGCTGACGTCGGCGGCCCTTCTCCTGGCGATCGGGACCGGCGCGCAGGCTGCGGATGTCACGCTGCTGTCCCGGGATGGCCAGCTGCGGATCGACGGTCAACTGGCGCAGTTCGACGGCGAGTTCTACCGCGTCGATACCGTCTGGGGACGGCTGACCGTGGATGCGACCGGCGTCCTGTGCGAGGGGCCGGGGTGCCCGGACCTGACCGCGTTCGTGGCCGAGGCCGCGATCTCGGGCCCTGCCGAGGTGACGGACCGGCTTCTGCCCGGGCTGATCGACGCCTTCGCACGGGCCCGCGGCCTGCGCGCCGTGCGCACCACCGACGCCGAGGGCCGCACCGTCGTCGATATCTTCGAACCCGCCGACGATGGCACCACGGCGCGCCTGTCCGGCCGGTTCCGGCTGTCGGCGACATCATCGGCCGAGGGGTTCGCCGACCTTGTCGCAGCCGAGGCCGACATCGCCGTGTCCCTGCGCGAAGTGCTGCCCGACGAGGTGGACCTTGCGGCGCAGGCGGGTCTGGGGCGGCTGGACGGACGGGGCCAAAGCCTGATCCTTGCGCTTGACGCGCTGGTCCCGGCCGTCGCCCCGGGTGCCGCACCCCTGGGCGGGGTTCCGAATACCACCCTTGCGGCCGTTCTCGCCGGCGAGATCGGTGACTGGGGGCAACTGGACGGGCCCAAGGGGTGGCCGGTGACGCTGTACCTTCCCCCGGCGGGGAGCGCGCTGGACCAGGTGCTGACCGAGCGGCTGCTGCAGGTCGACGGGCACACGCCGTCGGCCAATGCCCGACGCGCCGAGACGACCGCGCAACAGGTCGACGCGCTGACGCGCGATGCGTTCGGTTTCGGCATCGTACCGCTGTCAGCCCTGGGGTCCTTGCGCCCCCTTGCCCTGCGCGGGGCCTGCGGGATCGAGGTGACCGCCGACGCGGACAGCCTGAAGTCCGAGGACTGGCCGCTGACGACCCCCATCTACGCCTATGTCCCGCAGGGCCGCGCGCCCGCGCTGGTGCGCGAGTTCCTGGCCTTTACCCAGGTCCCGGGGGCGGCCCCTGCGGTCCGCGCGGCCGGGTTCGTCGGGCAGGACATGCAGCGCCGCCCCTTCGCGGCCGAGGGGCGCCGCCTGGCCAACGCGATCACCGCCGCCGGAACCGACACCGGCCTTGCCGACGTGCAGGCCATGGTCGCCGCCCTGTCCGGGGCCGCGCGCCTGACCGTGGCGTTCCGGTTCGCCGGCGGGTCGGCCGACCTGGATGCACCCAGCCGCGCCAACGTGGCGCTTCTGGCTGGGCTGATCGCGGGGGGCGCCTTCGACGGGGAGACACTGGTGTTCACCGGGTTCAGCGACAGCGACGGGTCGCCCGACGCCAACCTGTCGCTCAGCCGGACCCGGGCGTCGGCCGTCCTGTCGGCCGTGCGCGAGGCCGCCGAGACCGCAGCGGGCGGTCCGGTCCGGGTCGACCTGGCAGCAACGGGCTTTGGCGAGGCCGCGCCCATCGCCTGCGACGACAGCGACTGGGGGCGGCAGGTGAACCGGCGGGTCGAGGTCTGGGTGCGGCCCGGAACGGACGTGGCGCTAGAGTAGCCCCTCGGCCCGGAAACTGACCTCGCGCGCGCGGCCGATGATCAGGTGGTCGTGTAGCGTGACGCCCAGCACCGCCCCCGCGTCGCGGATCTGGGCGGTCATGGCGATGTCGGCCTGGCTGGGCGTGGGATCGCCCGAGGGGTGGTTGTGCACCAGGATCAGCGCAGACGCGTTCAGGTCGAGCGCCCGGCGCAGCACCTCGCGCGGATAGACGGGCACATGGTCCACCGTGCCCTGCGCCTGCTCCTCGTCGGCGATCAGCACGTTCTTGCGGTCAAGGTACAGTACGCGGAACTGCTCGGTCGCGCGATGGGCCATGACCGTGTGGCAGTAGTCCAGCAACTGCGCCCAGGACGACAGCACGGGGCGGTTCATCACCCGCGCCCGCGCCAGCCGCTGCGCCGCGGCTTCCACCACCTTCAGCTCCAGCGCCACCGCTGGCCCGCACCCCTTGATCCCGGCCAGCCGTTCCGGCGTGGCCGACAGCACCCCGTTGATGTCACCGAACGCATCCAGCAACGCCCGCGCCAGTGGCTTCACGTCCTGCCGGAGGATCGCGCGGAACAGGATCAGCTCCAGAAGCTCGTAATCCGGCATCGCCGCCGCGCCGCCGTCCATGAAGCGGGCGCGCAGCCGGGCGCGGTGATCGGCGATGTAGGACGGCAGCCGCGCGCCGTCGGCCAGCGGCGCAGGCGCAGCCTCATCCCGTCCGAACAGGGGCAAGGCGGCTTCTCGAAAGGCGGGGGTGCGGTCCATGACACGGATCGTGGCGCGGGCATGGTTAAGACCGCCTTAAGCCCCTCCCTTCATCCTCTCTCAAGTACCCCACGTGGGGTGCGGGGGGTGTGAAACCCCCCGCTGTCGGCGTGGGGTGCGGGGGGTTTGAAACCCCCCGCTGCACCGGCAGACGCAGGGCCCCCAGCCCTCGGACATGGGCCCTCGCCCATGGGGCTCGGGTGTTCGGGCCTTACAGGTGTCCACTGGACACCTGTCCGGGCGGCCTTCACCCTCGGGCGTTCGGGCCTCAACGATGTCCACCGGACATCGTTCCGGCCGGCCCTCACCCCTTCTTCATCCCATCCCAGAAGCCCTTGACTGCCGAAAAGAAGCTCGATCCCTCGGGGTTGTTCTCCTCGGACAGCTTCTCGAACTCGCGCAGGAGCTCCTTCTGGCGGGCGGTCAGGTTCACCGGGGTTTCCACCGCCAGCTCGATGAACATGTCGCCCTGCCCGCCGCCGCGCAGCATCGGCATGCCCTTGGCGCGCAGGCGCATCTGCTTGCCCGTCTGGCTGCCCGGCGGCACCTTGACCCGGGACCGGCCGCCGTCGATCGACGGCACCTCGACCTCGCCGCCCAGGGCGGCGGTGATCATCGACACCGGCACGCGGCAGTACAGGTTGGCGCTGTCGCGCTGGAACAGGGCGTGTTCGGCCACGTCGAGGAAGATGTACAGGTCCCCGGGCGGTCCGCCACGCAACCCCGCCTCGCCTTCGCCGGCCAGGCGGATGCGGGTGCCGGTCTCCACCCCGGCGGGGATGTTCACGGCCAGGGCCCGGTCCTTTTGCACCCGGCCGGCGCCGCCGCAGGCCTTGCAGGGGTTCTTCACGATCTGGCCCGCGCCACCGCAGGTGGGGCAGGCGCGTTCCACGGTGAAGAAGCCCTGCTGCGCGCGGACCTTGCCCATGCCGGAACAGGTCGGGCAGGTGACGGGTTCCGCGCCGCCTTCGGCCCCTGTCCCATTGCAGACCCCGCAGGCCACGGCGGTGGGAATGCTGATCGACTTCTGCAGGCCCGAATAGGCCTCTTCCAGCGAGATGCGCAGGTTGTAGCGCAGGTCCGACCCGCGCTGCGCGCGCGACCGGGCCCCGCCGCCACCGCCGCGGCCGCCCATGAAGTCGCCGAACAGGTCGTCGAACACGTCCGAGAAGGCGCTGGCGAAATCGCCGCCCTGATACGCGCCCCGCGCCCGCGCGCCTGCGCCCCCACCGCCCATCCCGCCTTCGAAGGCGGCATGGCCGAAGCGGTCGTAGGCGGCCTTGCGGTCGGGGTCCTTCAGGGCGTCATACGCCTCGTTCACTTCCTTGAACTGGTTCTCGGCGTCCGGGTTGTCGGCGTTGCGGTCGGGATGAAGCTCTTTCGCCTTGGTGCGATAGGCTTTCTTGATCTCTTCGGCCGAAGCCCCGCGGGACACGCCCAGAACTTCATAAAAGTCGCGTTTGGCCATCTGTCGTCGCTGCCCCTTTCAGGAACGCGAGAGGGAAACGGATCGGGCCGGCCCGCCTGTGGCGGACCGGCCCGACGCCGCGTGACCCGGTTACGACCGGTTCCGCTTGTCGAGATCCTCGTAGTCGGCATCGACGATATCCTCGTCCACGCCACGGTCGGCCCCGTCGCCACCTTCGGACTTCGCCTGCTCGGCCTTGTAGATGGCCTCGCCCAGCTTCATCGCGGCCTCGGTCACGTTCTGGATGCCCGACCGGATCTTGCCGGTGTCTTCGGTTTCCAGCGTGTCCTTCAGCGCGGCGATGGCCAGTTCGATCGCCTCGATCGTGGTGGGATCGACCTTGTCGGCGTGTTCCTGCATCGACTTCTCGGTCGAGTGGATGAGGCTTTCGGCCTGGTTCTTCGCCTCGACCAGCTCGCGGCGCTTGCGGTCGGCTTCGGCGTTCTTCTCGGCGTCCTTGACCATCGCGTCGATCTCGGAGTCGGACAGGCCGCCCGACGCCTGGATGGTGATCTTCTGCTCCTTGCCGGTGCCCTTGTCGCGGGCCGACACGGACACGATGCCGTTGGCATCGATGTCGAACGTCACCTCGATCTGCGGGATGCCGCGGGGCGCGGGCGGGATGCTTTCCAGGTTGAACTGGCCCAGCATCTTGTTGTCCGCGGCCATTTCCCGCTCGCCCTGGAACACGCGGATGGTCACCGCGTTCTGGTTGTCCTCGGCGGTCGAGAAGATCTGCGACTTCTTCGTGGGGATCGTGGTGTTGCGGTCGATCAGGCGGGTGAACACGCCGCCCAGCGTCTCGATCCCGAGCGACAGGGGCGTGACGTCCAGCAGCACCACATCCTTGACGTCGCCCTGCAGCACGCCCGCCTGGATCGCGGCGCCCAGCGCCACGACTTCGTCGGGGTTCACGCCCTTGTGGGGGTCCTTGCCGAAGAACTTCGTCACTTCCTCGACCACGCGGGGCATGCGGGTCATGCCGCCAACCAGCACGACCTCGTCGATGTCGGCGGTGGTCAGGCCTGCGTCCTTGAGCGCGGCCTTGCACGGGTCGATGGATTTCTTGATCAGGTCGCCGACCAGGCTTTCCAGCTTGGCGCGGGTCAGCTTCATGACCAGGTGCAGGGGCTGGCGGTCCGGACCCATCGAGATGAAGGGCTGGTTGATCTCGGTCTGCTGGGCCGACGACAGCTCGATCTTGGCCTTTTCGGCGGCTTCCTTGAGCCGCTGCAAGGCCATCTTGTCGCGCGTCAGGTCGATCTGGTGTTCCTTTTTGAACTCCTCGGCGAGGTAGTTCACGATGCGCATGTCGAAGTCTTCGCCGCCGAGGAACGTGTCCCCGTTGGTCGATTTCACCTCGAAAAGGCCGTCATCGATTTCCAGGATGGTGATGTCGAAGGTCCCGCCGCCCAGGTCATAGACCGCGATGGTGCGGGTTTCCTTCTTGTCGAGCCCGTAAGCGAGGGCCGCCGCCGTGGGTTCGTTGATGATGCGCAGGACTTCGAGACCCGCGATCTTGCCCGCGTCCTTGGTCGCCTGGCGCTGGGCGTCGTTGAAATACGCCGGCACGGTGATGACGGCCTGCGTCACCTTCTCGCCCAGGTAGTTCTCGGCGGTTTCCTTCATCTTCTGCAGGATGAAGGCGCTGATCTGGCTGGGCGAATAGGTCTCGCCCCGGATTTCCACCCAGGCGTCGCCATTGCCGCCATCGGCGATCTTGTAGGGGACAAGCTTCTTGTCCTTCTCGACCTCGGGGTCGCCCAGGCGACGGCCGATCAGGCGCTTGACCGCGAAGACGGTGTTTTCCGGATTGGTCACTGCCTGCCGCTTGGCGGCCTGGCCGACCAGACGCTCGCCTTCGGTGAAGCCGACGATGGAGGGGGTGGTGCGGGCACCCTCGGCGTTTTCGATCACGCGGGGCTGGCTGCCGTCCATGATCGCGACGCAGGAGTTCGTGGTGCCGAGGTCGATGCCGATGACTTTGGCCATGTGCAGTCCTTCCGATGGCGATGTCTGGGGGAGGCCCGTGCGCGGCACCGCCCCCTATCCCTGGGTTAGCCGGGGGAACGGCCTGCCCCCCCGGGTTCCGCCGGTATATAGGAGGGGGTCAGGGGCCCTGCAAGCGTGGCGGCGGGCCGGGACCGGGGCGAAATCGGCAGGTTTGGCGCGGGTGGAGAAGGTTTCCATCAAGGGGTTCGACGTCTGGCGCGGCTGGCTGGACCGCCGAGGCCAAGAGGCGCTGGTGGCCGATATCCGCGCCGTGGCCGCGGCGGCACCGCTGGTGCAGCCGGTCGTGCCCGGCGGGCGGCCGATGTCGGTGCGGATGACGAGCGCGGGCCGGGTGGGCTGGGTGGCCGATGCGCGCGGCTATCGCTATGCCGACCGGCACCCGTCGGGCGTGGCTTGGCCGCCGGTCCCGGCGCGGGTGCTGGACCTGTGGCGGGCGGTCACGGGGCTGGCGCGCGATCCGGACTGCTGTCTGGTCAACTGGTACGGCGAAGGCGCGCGGATGGGCCTGCACCAGGACCGCGACGAGGGCGATTTCGCCTGGCCCGTGGTGTCGGTGTCGCTGGGCG
>DBBA01000162.1 GCA_002291955.1 Rhodobacteraceae bacterium UBA996
TCGCGGACGGTGTTGGTCAGCGTGACCTCGGACGTCGGCACCAGCCACCAGCCGTTGGTGGTCTGGTAGCTGTCCTCGGCGAACTTCGGGAGCTGGTTGGTGCCGACCATGCAGTCGGGGCGGACGAGGACCGGGGTCCAGGTTTCCGCCAGCCCGTGTTCGGTGGTGTGCAGGTCCAGCATGAACTGGGCCAGTGCCCGGTGCAGGCGGGCCATTGTGCCGCGCAGGACGACGAAGCGAGCGCCCGACAGTTTCGCGGCGGTGGCGAAGTCGAGGCCGGGTCTGGCGGCGGGGAGGTCGAAGTGTTCGCGCGCGGGGAAATCGAGCGTGCGGGGGGTGCCCCAGCGGCGAAGCTCGACGTTGGCGGTTTCGTCCGGGCCGTCGGGGACGCCCGGAAGCGGCAGGTTCGGGATGGTCAGCAGGAGGTCGCGCAGGGCTGCGTCCTGGGCGTCGGCCTGGGCCGTCAGGGCCGCGACCTCAGCCTTCTTGTCGGCCACAAGGGCGCGCAGGCGGTCGAATTCGGCGGTGTCGCCGCGGGCCTTGGCGGCGCCCACGTCCTTGGAGGCGGCGTTCTGGGCGGCGGTGGCGGTCTCGGCCGCCAGAATGCTGGCCCGGCGGGCGGCGTCCAGCGACAGGATCCCGGGCGAGGCCGGAGGCAGGCCGCGCCGGGCGAGAGCGGCGTCGAAGGCTGCGGGATCGTCGCGGATCAGGCGGATGTCGTGCATCTGGGCGGCCCGGGGTGTGGTCTGACAGGGGCCCTCTTGCCCCATCGGGGGGGGAAGGGGAAGAGGGAGGGGTTTCGTGCACATGTGCACAAACGGTCAAGTCATTGGGATCGTTGGGAAAGGTGTGTGCACGGCAAGGTTTGGGAAACCTGTGTGAAGCATGGATGACCGGACCGCACGGAGGGGTGTTGCGTGATTGACCGGTGGCGAGGCGTGCGGCAATCTGGAGGCGCAGGCGCGAGAGTCCTGCCATCTGGAATTGCAACGGGACGATGACATGGCGGTCTTGCGCACCCTTGGGATTGTCGGGGCGGTTGTCCTGGTGGGCGGTTGGCTGGCGGTGGAAACCCGGGGATGCCGCCCGCCGCCGGATGAGGTCTTCATCACGAACGCGCTGGACCGCTACTTCGAAATCTTTTCGGAGGGGCCTACCCGGGCTCGCGTACGGCGCGACGGCGGTTCCTTCGAGATCGATGTCGTGCCCTACCGAGACGCCGATGAATTGCGCGCCCTGAACCCGGATTGTTGCAAAGTCTTTGCAAGACCAGGCTATTGGCAGTCGAGGTTTCAGATCATCAGATACGACATCCATGGCCACGTTCAGATCGTATACCGTTGGAAACTGCCGACATACGACGGATTCATCCTGTCCCCGCCCGAGGAAACAGGCGAGGTGAATATCTGGATGACGTCCTGCGGGACGGTGTCTGACTACGACTACGACAAAGACTTCTGACAAAGGAGATTCCTGAATGTCGCTGCCAACAGTCCACGAGATCACTGCCCGTTACCTTTATGGCAGTGCGAGCGTGCCCGATGACTTCTTTTCCAACTCAATTCTGACTCGCGGGCCATTGAATTCGATCCAAGTCGATCTTGCGGATGTGTATCATCCCGAAACCGGACTTTCCCGTTTCGCGAATGCAAGCCAGAACCAGCTTGTGTCAACATTTTTTGCTTCACGCGAGCGGTGGGAAACCGGTGAGTTTGACGGTCACAAAACCCCTTCTGGCGAAATTGAGTGGTCGAAAGAGCAAGCGATCACAGCACTGGGATTGTGGCCTGCAGTTACGAAGATTTTCGTCAGCCACAAGGATTTTGTCGATGAGGTGGATGATTTTGCGGCGCGGACCTACATCTGGAACTCTATGGCATTTGAGCTGGGACCTGACCT
This sequence comes from Rhodobacteraceae bacterium UBA996, assembly GCA_002291955.1. Lineage (GTDB taxonomy): Bacteria > Pseudomonadota > Alphaproteobacteria > Rhodobacterales > Rhodobacteraceae > UBA996. Next base: position 1,900 of record DBBA01000162.1, read on the forward strand.
GACATTCAAGATCTCTTCAGACGGCACGATGTCCATCGAGAATTTTTCGATCCGTCTCGACGCCCAGACCGAGGCAACGGGGGATAATTTCGATTGGACATCGCCGAACTGGATTGCTCAATTAGGCAACGATCTTGCCTTGAGGCCTGGAATTGATCCAAGCGATTTGGCAGGCGCAGACGCGACTGGTCGTGCACTCAAGTTGGAGTTTCTCGGAACCTATGAACCGCCCGGAACAACATATGACGAGGCCGATTTCATTGCTGATCAGGCGCGGTATCTCGCAGAGAGCGTAGCGAGCAATTCGTATCTCGTTTCGGAAATGAACTCGGTCGTGCAGGAACTTTTCGACGAAGGAACAACGCGAACCGTTTATGCAGACCGGGCCATCCTTTACGGGACGAACGGGAACGATGAACTGATCGGATATGTTTCGTCTGCCGGGTACGATATTTCAGTGCCCTTTGCGTTCCTTGGATTCGGAACGGTTGAATTCCCATTGGCGGAGTTCGCGGAAATTGGTGTGGCTTACATCACTGGCGACGGAGATGATAGCGTCATTGGAACATCGGTCAACGACGTGTTCCTTTCGGCGCCCGGGGCGGACAGCTATCGGGGCGAGTTTGTCGTGGAAGCGGAGGGCTTTGATACCGTCATCCATGACGAGAGCCCAACAGCCGTTATCATCGACCACATCGCCGGGACGGGCGACGGCGGTCATGCCGAGGGCGACACCTATCACGGCATCGAGGCGCATGTCGGGTCGTCCCACGGGGACGCGTTCCTGTCCCGGACGGATCTGATCGGTCATTTTGCGGGCGGGGACGGCGCGGATACGTTCGTGCTGGCGACCGAGGTGCAGAACGAATGGGAGATCGACCGATCCGGCGCGATGGTGTGCTGGGGCGGCGCCGGTGCGGACGAGTTCCGGATGGAGAGCGAAGGGCTGGTCCTGTTGTTCGAGGTGCCGGGTCTGACGGTCGAGGGGTTCCTGGACCTGACCACAGAGGCGCTGTCGGACCTGATCCCCGGGGCGGTGACGGACTATGACCTGATCATCCTGAACCCGGATGCTGACGACCAACTGTTCGTCAGTGACAAACGGGTGTCGTTCGGCCCGACCGAGCCGACGCCGGGGCCGTTCATGACCGATCCCGAAATGCTCGACGTCGCCATGACCCGAACGGGCAACAGTTTCCCCATCGACACGTTCGTGTTCCGCGGCGTGATGGAAGACTTCGGCTACCCCGGGCACCGGGTGGCCCTGCGACAGATCGAGCTTGCAAGCGGTGCGACGGTCAGCGCGCGGACGGCGGTCGAGCGCTGGGACATCGGCGAGTACTATGAGGTCTTCTATCGCGATGGCGAAGGGGAGTTGCAGGCGGCAGGGACAGGGCCCGGCGAGGCAAACGAGTGGATGACGCTGGTGGACCCCGATTTCGTGTTTGCCAGGAGCGATGTGGTCGCGACCGAGGACATGGCCGTACCGTTCACGGTCAACGACTCGGCGGGCATCCGGTTTCATCACATCGTCGTCCAGTCCCCTGTGGACTACTACGACGGTCAGTTCGCCGTGGTCGGATCGATGGGGCAGCTGCTGGATATCGCCTGACGCCCCCCCACCTTGCGCCTGCCCCTTTGCTTGCATAGGTTCCCCGCCGACCGCGGGGCGGACCCATTGGCCCCGCTGATCTGACCGTGAGGAGTGCCGATGCTCGTGACCCCGGCCTATGCCCAGGACGCCGTCGGCGCCGGCAGTGCCTTTGCCAGTTTCGTTCCGCTGATCCTGATCTTCCTGATCATGTACTTCCTTCTGATCCGTCCTCAGCAGAAGAAGCTGAAGGAGCATCAGGCGATGGTCGCGGCGCTGCGCCGGGGGGATCAGGTGGTGACCGGCGGCGGGCTGGTCGGCAAGGTCGTGCGGGTGAAGGACGACGGGTCGAACGAGGTCGAGGTCGAGATTGCCGATGGCGTGAAGGTGCGCGTCATGAAGCACACGATCACGCAGGTCCTGTCCAAGACCGAACCCGCCGCGGGCTGATCGCCGGGCCCCTGCCGGGGACCCGTGTCCGGCAAGAGTGGCCCGGCAAGACTGGTCCGGCAAGACTGGCCCGGGGAGGGCGTGAGCGATGCTGCAGATCCCGATCTGGAAGCGCGTGCTGATCTGGGCGGTCTGCCTGGCCGGTATCATCCTTGCCATGCCGAACCTGTTCTACGGGCAGGTCGAGCGGCACAATGATGCCGCTGCCGTGCTGGAAAGCGGGGCCACGCTGACGCCCGAGCAGCAGGCGGCGTTCGACGGCTGGCCGGACTGGCTGCCCGGGACGCTGGTGAACCTGGGGCTGGACCTGCGGGGGGGCGCGCATCTGCTGGCGGAGGTCCGGGTGTCGGACGTCTATGCCCAGCGGATGGACGGCTACTGGCCCGAGGTGCGCGATGCCCTGCGGGCCGAGCGCGACGTGGTCGGCAACGTGCGCCGGGTGGACAGCGACCCGGGCGAGTTGCGGTTCCGCGTGTCGAACGAGGCGGGCATCCCCCGCGCGCTGGAGGTCGTGCGTGGCCTTGCGCGGCCCGTGACCAGCCTGATGGGCGTGGGCACGACCGACATCGAGGTGGTGCAGGACGGCGCCGACATCGTGGTGCGTCTGTCCGAGGCCGAGAAGCAGGCGACCGACGACCGCACCGTGCAGCAATCGCTGGAAATCGTGCGCCGCCGGGTGGACGAGGTCGGCACGCGCGAGCCGAACATCCAGCGCCAGGGCGAGGACCGCATCCTGATCCAGGTGCCGGGCATCGGGTCGGCGGCGGAACTGAAGGCGCTGATCGGCACGACCGCGCGGCTGACGTTCAACCCGGTGGTGGGGCGCACGACCGATCCGCAGGCGCCGACGGACGGGCGCAGCCTGGTGCTGCCGTCGCTTGACGAGCCCGGGCAGTACTACATCGTGGAAGCGACGCCGGTGGTGTCGGGCGAGAACCTGGTCGATGCGCAGCCCGCGTTCGACCAGAACGGCCGCCCGGCGGTGAACTTCCGCTTCAACCCCACGGGCGCGCGGGCGTTCGGCGACTATACCGCCGCGAACATCGGGCAGCCGTTCGCCATCGTGCTGGACAACGAGGTGATCTCGGCCCCGGTCATCCAGGACCATATCCCGGGCGGGTCGGGGATCATCACGGGGCGCTTCTCGGTCGAGGAGTCGACGCAACTGGCGATCCTGTTGCGCGCCGGTGCGCTGCCCGCGGAGCTGACGTTCCTGGAGGAACGGACCATCGGGCCGGAACTGGGGCGCGATTCCATCGAGGCGGGGCAGATGGCGGGGGTCGTGGGCCTGGTCGCCATGGCCGCGTTCATGATCGCGAGCTTCGGGCTGTTCGGCGTGTTCGCCGTGGTGGCACTGGCGGTGAACATCGTGCTGATCATCGGCACGCTCAGCCTGATCGGGGCGACGCTGACCCTGCCCGGGATCGCCGGGATCGTGCTGACCATGGGCATGGCGGTGGACGCCAACGTGCTGATCTTCGAGCGCATGCGCGAGGAGTTGCGGGCGGGCAAGGGGCCTGCGCGGGCCATCGAGCAGGGGTTCGACCGGGCCTTGTCGGCGATCATCGATTCGAACCTGACCGGGCTTCTGGTGGCGCTGATCATGTTCGCGCTGGGGTCCGGGCCGGTGCGCGGGTTCGCGGTGACCACGGGACTTGGCATCCTGACGTCGATGTTCACCGCGGTCTATGTGACGCGGCTGATCATCGTGACCTGGCTGGCCTGGCGGCGGCCGAAGACGATCGTGGTCTAGGGGAGAGGCGCGCATGGCCTGGCGGCTGAGACTGGTCCCCGAAAAGACCAACATCGACTTCTTCAGGATCCAGTGGGTGACGTTCGGCGCGTCGGTCGTGGCGGTGATCGCGTCGATCGTGCTGTGGGCGGTCGTCGGGCTGAACTATGGCATCGACTTCCGCGGCGGCACCACGATCCGCACGGAGAGCACGAGCCCGGTGGATGTCGCGGCCTATCGCGCGGCGCTGGAGACGTTCGGGTTTTCCGATGTCGCGGTGACCGAGGTGTTCGATCCGGCGTTCCGCGATGACCAGCATGTGGCGCAGGTGCGCCTGTCGCCCATCGAGGGCGAGGAATCGGTGACGCCCGAGGTGATCCTGCAGGTCGAGCAGGCGCTGCAGGTGGTGGACCCGTCGATCACCTTCCCCTCGGTCGAATCGGTCGGGCCCAAGGTCAGCCAGGAGCTGATCCTGACGGCGGCCCTGTCGGTGATCGCGGCGGTGGCGGGGATCCTTGTCTATGTGTGGCTGCGGTTCGAATGGCAGTTCGCCGTGGGCGCGGTGGTGGCGCTGTTCCACGACGTGATCGTGGTGGTCGGCATCTTCGTGCTGTTCCAGATCAAGTTCGACCTGACGACGGTGGCGGCGCTGCTGACCATCCTCGGCTATTCGGTCAACGACACGGTCGTGATCTTCGACCGGCTGCGCGAGAACCTGATCAAGTACAAGAACACGCCCTTGCGCGACCTGATGAACCTGTCGGCGAACGAGACGCTGAGCCGCACGATCATGACGGCGGGCACGACGCTGATCGCCCTGACGGTGCTGCTGGTCCTGGGCGGAGACGTGATCCGCGGGTTCATCTTCGCGATGCTGATGGGCGTGATCCTGGGCACGTATTCCACGTTGTATGTGGCCAAGAACATCGTGCTGATGCTGGGCGTGAAGCGCGACTGGTCCAAGCCCGCGGGCGGCGCGGGTGGCCCGGCGGGGACGCAGTTCGGCACGCCCAAGGCCGACACGCCCGCGAATGGCTGAGGCACTCGGCGCGGCCTTGGCCGTGCCGGGGCTGCACTGGCTGGCGCTGACCATGCTGGCCGCGGGTGCGGTGCGGGGGGGCGCAGGCTTTGGCACGGCGCTGGTGTTCATGCCGGTTGCGGGCTTGTTCCTGCCGCCGGCCGAGGCCGTGACGGTCATGGCGGTGGCGGGCGTCCTGTCGGCGGGGCTTCTCGTGCCGCGCGCGCTGCCGCTGGCCGACCGGCGCGAGGTGATGGTGCTGGCGGGCGCGGCGGTGATCGCGGCGCCGGTGGGCCTGTGGGCGCTGACGCGGGTCGATCCGGTCGTGCTGCGCTGGGTTGTGGCGGGAGCGGCGGCGCTGACGCTGGTGGTCCTTGTGGCCGGCTGGCGCTACCCGGGGCGGGTCGGGCCTGCCGGTCTGGCCGGGGTGGGCGCGTCGGCGGGCGTGCTGGGCGGAATGACCGGGCTGACCGGACCGCCGGTGATCCTGTTCTATCTGGCCGGACCCGGCGCGGCGGCGGTCGTGCGGGCCAACACGATCCTGTTCCTGGCGGTGCTGGACGGGGCGCTTCTGGGGCAGATGCTGGGGGCGGGGATTGTCGATGCGCCGGGGCTGGTGCTTGGCGGACTGCTGGCGCTGCCCTACGCTTGCGGCATGGCGGTCGGCGTGCGGCTGTTCCGCCCTGGAGCAGAGGCGGTGTATCGCCGGGTCGCGCTTCTGGTGATCAGCGGGGCGATCCTGGCGGGGTTGCCGTCATGGGGATGAGGAGGGCGGCATGCGGCTGACCGAGGTACGATACGACGGCGCCCTGCCGGTCGAGGGCTATGGGCCGGGGTTCTTCCGCATCGGTGGCCGGGTGATCGAGGGCGGGATGCTGGTCCTGCCCTCGGGTGCCGTTGCCTGGGACGGGTGGGACGATCTGGAGGCGATCCGCGCGGCGGCGGGCGCCATCGACGTGCTGTTCGCGGGGACAGGGGCCGAGATCGCGCATCCCCCGCCCGCGTTCCGCGCGGCGGTGGAGGCGCTGGGCATCGGGGTCGAGGCGATGGCGACGCCCCCTGCCTGCCGGACCTACAACGTGCTGTTGGGCGAGGGGCGGCGCGTGGGACTTGCCGTGCTGCCCGTGGCAGGCCGGTGAGGTCAGCGGTGCGCCTGCGGCGCAAGCCTCTTGTCTCGCCTGTGGGGCATGCGCTCCTCGGCTCGGGGTGAGGTATTTGGACAAGGGTGAAGGAGCCGAGTTGAAGGCCGAAGGGGTGGCCTGCGCGCGGGGAGGGGTTCCCGTGCTGGCGGGCGTGTCCTTTGCCGTGGCGCCCGGCGCGGCGCTGGTGCTGCGGGGACCGAACGGATCGGGCAAGACCACGCTGCTGCGCTGTGTCGCCGGGTTGCAGCCGATAGACGCCGGGCGGATCACCGGCGCGGGAGAGCGGGTCGCCTATGCGGGGCACGCGGACGGGATCAAGGCGCAGCTGACGGTGGCCGAGAATCTGGCGTTCTGGGCGGGGGTGCATGGCGGCGGCGATGTGGGTGCGGCGCTGGCGGCGTACCGGCTGGAGGGGTTGGCGGGGCGGCCTGCGCGCGCGCTGTCGGCGGGGCAGAAGCGGCGGCTGGGGCTGGCGCGGATGCTGGTGACGGGGCGGCCCGTCTGGGTGATGGACGAGCCGACGGTGAGCCTGGATGCCGAGGCGGTGGGCTGGTTCGCGGGCGCCGTGCGGGCGCATCTGGCGGCGGGGGGGATCGCGCTGATCGCGACTCATATCGAGCTGGGGCTGGAGGCGGCCGTGCTGGACGTGGCGCCGTTCCGGGTGCGGCCCGGGCGGGGCGGCCCGGTTTCGGGCGCGTTCGAGGATGACCGCGCGGGGGTCTGGACGTGATCGCCCTGTTCCGCCGCGATCTGGTGCTTGCCGTGCGGGCGGGCGGCGGGTTCGGGCTGGGGCTGGCGTTCTTCCTGATTGTCGCGGTGCTGGTGCCGTTCGGGGTGGGGCCCGAGGGCGGCACGCTGGCGCGCATCGCGCCGGGAATCCTTTGGGTGGGGGCGCTGCTGGCGTGCCTGTTGTCGCTGGACCGGGTGTTTGCGCTGGACTGGGAGGACGGGACGCTGGACCTTCTGGCGGTGTCGCCCCTGCCGATGGAGGGGGTGGCGCTGGTCAAGGCGGCCGCGCACTGGGTGGTGACGGGGTTGCCCTTGGTGGTGGCGGCACCCGTGCTGGGGGTGCTGTTGCAGTTGCCGGGGGCCGGGTATGGCTGGCTGGTGCTGTCGCTGGCGCTGGGGACGCCCGCGCTGTCGATGATCGGCACGTTCGGCGCGGCGCTGGTGGTGGGGGTGAAGCGGGGGGGCTTGCTGCTGTCCTTGCTCGTGCTGCCCATGTACATCCCCACGCTGGTTTTCGGGTCCGAGGTCGTGCGGCGGGGTGCGGAGGGGCAGCCGGTGGGCGTGGCGCTGGCCGTGCTGGCGGGGGGCACGCTGGGGTCGGTCGCGCTGCTGCCTTTTGCCGCGGCGGCGGCGTTGCGGGTCAACCTGCGGTGAGGGGCGTTGCCGGGCGCGGGCCGCGCAGATAGATGACGCGCATGTCGCTGTGGGAATACGCCAATCCTGTCCGGTTCATGGCCCTGTCGGGGCGTGTCCTGCCCGTGGCCGCGGTGCTGGCGGCGGGGCTGATGGCGGTGGGCCTTGTCTGGGGGTTCTTCTTCACGCCGGATGACTTCCGGCAGGGGTCCACGGTCAAGATCATCTACCTGCATGTGCCGTCCGCGATGATGGCGATCAACATCTGGGTGATGATGCTGGTCACGAGCCTGATCTGGCTGATCCGGCGCCATCACGTCAGCGCGCTGGCGGCCAAGGCGGCGGCCCCCGTGGGCGCGGTGATGACGGTGGTGGCGCTCATGACCGGCGCGATCTGGGGGCAGCCGATGTGGGGCACCTGGTGGGCCTGGGACCCGCGGCTGACGTCGTTCCTGATCCTGTTCCTGTTCTACCTGGGCTACATGGCACTGTGGGCGGCGGTGGATAACCCCGACACGGCGGCGGACCTGACGGCGGTGCTGTGCCTTGTGGGGTCGGTCTTCGCGGTGCTGTCGCGTTATGCGGCGGTGTTCTGGAACCAGGGGCTGCACCAGGGGGCGACTCTGAGCCTCGACCGGGAGCAGAACATCGCGACGGTGTTCTGGCTGCCGCTGGTGACCTGCATCGCGGGCTTCGTGGCGCTGTTCGTGGTGCTGGTGCTGGTGGGCACGCGGACGGAAATCCGGGCGCGGCGGCTGCGGGTGCTGGAAGCGCGGGAGCGGGGCCAATGATGCCCGAGCTGGGGCGCTATGCGGGGGCGGTGCTGTCGGCCTACGGGCTGTCGCTGGGGCTCATCGCGGCGCTGGTGGCGCTGGTCGTCTGGCGCGGGGCGCGGGTGCGCCGGGCGCTGGCGGTGGCCGAGGCGCGGCGGCAGGGAGAGCGCGCGCCATGAAGGTGAACTGGCTGGTATTTGTCCCGGCGCTGGTGATGGCGGGGCTTCTGGGGGCGCTGGCGCTGGGGCTGAACGAGCGCCGCGCGGCGCGGGATGCGGGCGTGGCCGCGGATGCCTTGCCATCCGTCCAGCAGGGGGCGCCCGCGCCGGCGATCGTCGAGGATGCGGTCGAGGGGCTGCCGGTGTTCACCCGGGCGGACCTGGATCAGCCGGGGCTGAAGGTCGTGAACTTCTGGGCGAGCTGGTGTGCGCCCTGCCGGGCCGAGCACCAGCATCTGGTGGCGTTCGCGCGCGCGGTGCCGGTGTACGGCGTGAACCGCGACGTGACCGATGCGCAGGCGGTGGCGTTCCTGGACGAGCTTGGCAATCCGTTCGCGGGGGTTGTGGCCGATCCGCGCAACCGGACCTCGGTCGAGTGGGGGGTCTATGCCCTGCCCGAGACGTTCTTCATCGACGGGGACGGCCGGGTGGTGCTGCATTTCCGCGGGCCGATCACGGAACGCTCGCTCGCCAGCACGATCCGCCCGGCGCTGGAGGCGGCGGGGTTCGGCGACCTGTCGGCAGGGGGCTGAGGGGGCGCTGTCCCCACGGTCACACAAGGACCGTGGCGACGGCGAGAAGACCGAAGCCGATGGCTTCGGCCCAGTATATGGACCTGCGCAACATGAAACACCCTTACCGGGGCCGGACATCGGCCTTGCTCTGCGGATAGCGCAACGGGGCGGGGGCTGCCTAGCCGTCGTGGGCCAGGGGCCGGGAAACAGTGCGTTCGGGGCAGTCGTGGCGGGATCGGGGCAGGGTTCATGCCTTGGGCGGCCAGACAACAAGGGCCCGCGCGGGACGCGGACCCTGTCCGGTTTCGGCGTCCGGTCGATCTCAGGCCGAGGTGGCGCGGCGGCGACGGATCATTGCAAGCGCAGCAAGCCCCAGGGGCAGCAGTGCGGCCGAGGCGGGCAGAGGGACGACCGGGGGTTCAGGCGTGTCCGCGCGCGCCAAAGTGTAGGTCCCGAGGACGTTCCCGACCCTGCAGAACTCGATGCTGCAGGATGACCCGAAGCCCCAGGTCCTGACGGCGGAACCGTCTTCCAGAAGTCCGTTCAGGACGAGGATGCCGGTTGTCTGCAGGAGCAGGGTGATGCCGGTATTGACATCGACACCCACGACATCCGCCACGAAGCCGGACAGCGCCTGACCCCCGCCGACGGTCGTTGTCCCGTCGAGGAACGTGATGCCGAGTTCGGGGATCAGCGCGGTGAACCGGGTTCCGCCGATGGTGGCGTCGAACTGCGTGACCTGCACGAACCCCGTCCCGGGTCCGGTTTCGAACGTGCCGAACCAGTCGGGCCCGCTGTCGCCGAGGCCGGTCTGCGTGAAGGCGATGTTGAAGGTCGCGGCCGACGCGGGCGCGGCAAGCCCCGCGGCAAGTGCCGTGGCCAGAATGGCAAGGCGTGTGAATGACATGTCCAGGAAACCCCCAACGTTACCGTTGCGTTAAGGATGCTGGCCACCCTGATTCCCGTCAACCGGAAATGAAGCGGGGCCCGTGCGTCACACAGGCCCCGATCCGGAAACAATCGGTTGCGCGGGTGGTCAGGCGGCGGCGAGGTCGCGCAGGACGTAGTGCAGGACGCCGCCGTGGCGGACGTAGTCGATCTCGATTTCCGTATCGATCCGGCACTTGATGGTGATGGTGACCTGGGACCCGTCGCCGCGGGTGATGGTGCAGGGCACCAGCGCCAGGGGCTTCAGGTCGCCCGACAGGCCGTGGATGTCGAACGTCTCGTCGCCCTTGAGGCCCAGGGACTTGCGGTTTTGCCCATCCGTGAACTCGAACGGGATGACGCCCATGCCGACGAGGTTCGAGCGGTGGATGCGCTCGAAGCTTTCGGCGATCACCGCCTTGACGCCGAGCAGGGCCGTGCCCTTGGCTGCCCAGTCGCGGGATGAGCCTGCGCCGTATTCGATGCCGCCGAGGATGACGAGGGGGGTGCCCTGCGCCTGCCAGGCCATCGAGGCGTCGAAGATCGAGGTCTTCGCCCCGTCAGGCCCGAGGGTATAGCCGCCCTCGACCCCGTCCAGCATCTCGTTCTTGATGCGGATGTTGGCGAAGGTGCCGCGCATCATGACCTCGTGGTTGCCGCGGCGCGCGCCGTAGCTGTTGAAGTCGCGCGTGGGGACCTGCCGTTCGGTGAGATACCGGCCGGCGGGGGTGGTGTCCTTGAACGACCCGGCGGGGCTGATGTGGTCGGTGGTGATCATGTCGCCGAGGATCGCCAGCGGTCGTGCCCCGGTGATGTCGGTGATGACGCCCGGTTCGCGCCCCATGCCGCGGAAGTAGGGCGGGTTCTGGACGTAGGTCGAGGACGCGGGCCAGTCGTAGGTTTCGGACGGCACGGTGGCGACGCCCTGCCACTTCTCGTCGCCCTTGAAGACGTCGGCGTATTTCTTCTGGAACGCCTCGCGCGTGACGGTGGCATGGACGAGGTCGGCGATTTCCTGGTTGGTGGGCCAGATGTCGCGCAGGTAGACCGGCTTGCCGTCGGGCGTGTGGGCGAGGGGATCGCGGGTCAGGTCGATGTTCATGTCGCCCGCGATGGCGTAGGCGACGACCAGCGGCGGCGAGGCGAGGTAGTTGGCGCGGACATCGGGCGAGATGCGCCCTTCGAAGTTGCGGTTGCCCGACAGGACGCTGACCGCGATCAGGTCGTTGTCGTTGATCGACTTGGAGATCTCGGGGGCAAGCGGGCCGGAGTTGCCGATGCAGGTGGTGCAGCCGTAACCCACCAGGTTGAACCCGAGCGCATCGAGGTCGTCCTGGAGGTTGGCGGCGTTCAGGTATTCGCTGACGACCTGCGACCCCGGCGCGAGGGAGGTCTTGACCCAGGGCTTGCGGGTCAGGCCCAAGGCGCGGGCCTTGCGCGCCACCAGCCCCGCCCCGATCATCACGTAGGGGTTCGAGGTGTTGGTGCAGGAGGTGATCGAGGCGATCACCACCGACCCGTCGTGCAGCGTGTAGTCCTGCCCGGCCACGGCGGCGGATTTCGCGCCCGCGCCCTTGCGGTATTCGCCGACGACCTTCTGGAAGCCCGCCACGCTGTCGGTGAGGGGCGTGTGGTCCTGCGGGCGCTTGGGGCCACTGATCGCGGGGACGACGGTGCCCATGTCGAGGTGCAGCGTGTCGGTATAGACGGGGCGGTAGTCGGGGCCGCGCCACATGCCCTGGGCCTTGGCGTAGGCCTCGACCAGCGCGATGCGGGTCTCGTCCCGGCCGGTCTGGCGCAGGTAGCGCAGCGTCTCGTCATCCACCGGGAAGAAGCCGCAGGTGGCGCCGTATTCGGGGGCCATGTTGGCGATGGTGGCGCGGTCTGCGAGCGGCAGGTGGTCCAGCCCTGCGCCGAAGAATTCCACGAACTTGTTCACCACGCCCTTCT
>DBBA01000163.1 GCA_002291955.1 Rhodobacteraceae bacterium UBA996
CCGCGCGGCTGACGCGGGCGGGTGGCGGGCAGGCGGGCATCGCCCTGTCCGACCCGTTCTGCGTGGACCGCCACCGCGCCGACTTCCGCCGCCTGGTGCGCGACCTCGACTATGTCATCGGCAACCAGCACGAATGGACGTCGCTGTACCAGACCGACGACCTCGGCGCCGCGCTGGAACAGGCAGCTGCCGACTGCGGGCTGGTGGTCTGCACCCGGTCGGGCGCCGACGTGGTGATCGTGCGCGGCGACGAACAGGCCGTGGTGCCGGTGACGATGGTCACGCCGGTGGACGCGACCGGCGCGGGCGACCAGTTCGCGGCAGGGTTCCTGTATGGCCTGGCGACCGGGCAGTCGCTGGAGGTCTGCGGGCGGATGGGTTGCGTGGCCGCGGCCGAGGTGATCGGCCATTACGGCGCCCGGCCCGAGGCCGACATGCGCGCCCTGTTCCGCCGCGCCGGTCTGGTGTGAAGGTCGGGCTGATCTGAGCCCGCGGTGCGGCGCGGCGCGTCAGGCCGGGGTCCGGCGGCCGTCCACCCGGACTTCGGTCGTCGCGCCCATCGCGGCGGCCAGCGAGGCGAACCGCGCGGCCGCGACCTCGCCGAACAGGGGTTCGCCGTGGGGGGACAGGCGCAGCGTCAGAAGCCCCTTGCGCGGCTGCCAGGACAGGCGGCCCATGTCCTCGGGGTCCTTGACGCTGAACATGGCGCCAAAGCGCATGGCCTTGCCCAGCACCTCGGCCTCGCGCAGCGCTTCGGGCGGCAGAAGCGCGAAGAGGGGCGCGTGGCGGCTGCCTGACCGGCTGTTCTTGTAGCGGTGCAGGAGTGCCACCCCCAGCCAGATGCGTTCGTCGTGGCTGATGGCGGCCAGGTTCGCCCGGGTGGCGTTGTCGAAGCAGACCTCGTGGCGGTAGTCGGGGTGGGCGCGCCAGCTGACATCGTGCAGAAGGCAGGCGGCGCGCACCAGACGCTCGCGGTCGGCCGCAAGGCCCGGGAACAGGGGCCGGACGAAGCTGAACAGCATGTCGCCGAAGCCGGGCAGGCGGGCATCGCGCGCCTCGGCGTGGCGGCACCCTTCGAGCAGGGGATCGCGGGCGCGCAGGGCGGCGGGCATCTGTTCGTACAGCAGTCCTTCGCGGATGCCGTAGGACGAGATGGCGATTTCCTGCGGGCGGAACCCGCCGACGACCGAAGCCAGCACCCGCGCGGCCAGGGGCACGAGGGACATGCGCGCTTCGCCGATGCCGGTCTGGACGCGCAGACGGGCGACTTCGGTCGCCTCGATCAGGGCCACGGTGGCCGTCACGTCGTCGCGTGTCATCCGGTATTCGTGCAGGACGTGCAGCGGATAGGCGCGACGTTCCATGTCTACGCGCGCGATCGCCCGCCATGATCCGCCCACAAGGTACAGCCTGCGGTGCCTGCGGCCCATCCGTTCGACCAGGCCCGCCACGATCCGGGCGATGTGGGTGTCCAGCGCCTTGTCGGAGCCCGCGAAGCGTTGCAGCGACAAGGGCCCCAGCGCCGAGGTCACGCGTTGGCCGATCTCGCCCGCGCGCACCTCGGCCAGTTCCATGGACGATCCGCCGATGTCGCAGACCAGCCCTTCGGCCTCGGGCCAGCCCAGAAGCACGCCCTGGGCAGACAGGCGGGCCTCTTCCTCGCCGTCGATGACGTGGACGTGCAGGCCCGTCTCGCGGGCGACCTCCGCGCGGAAGTCGGCGCCATCCTCGGCCTCGCGCACGGCGGCGGTGGCGACCACGGTGAGGGGGGCGATGCCCATGCCTTCGCCCAGCAGGGCGAACCGCTTGAGGGCGGCCAGCGCGCGGCGGCGCCCCTCGGGGTTCAGGCGGCGCGTCTCGGCCATGCCGGCGCCAAGTGCCGCCATGACCTTTTCGTTGTAGAAGTACGCGGGGCTGCGCGCGGCGCCGTCGAACACGACCATGCGGACCGAGTTCGAGCCGACGTCGACCACGCCCACGCGCGACAGGGCCTGGCCGGTAGGGTCACGGAACAGTTGCCCCGAGAACAGACCCCCGACCTGTCCGGACCCCGACGAGCCTGCCGGCCCCGCGCCTGCGTCCATGCGAAGCATCCCTGCCGTTCTCCGTCGGCCGGGACCCTGACAAGCTGCCGCTTGCCATGTCAACGGGGGCCGTTGCCGCGCACTGCCGCGGGGGACGGGCGGTGCGGGGGGCGAGCGGTGCGCGGTGACGGCGGGTCAGGCCGCGTGCACGAGGCCGTGCAGCGGTTCCCACGTCAGGCCGGAGCGGTAGCGCCCGGCGATCCGCCCGTCGCGCAGGGACATCAGGTGCAGCCAGCCATTGTCGAACAGCGCCCGGACGGCCGGGTGGCGCGACAGGATGTCGGACATCGCGGCCTCGGGCGCCTCGACCAGGACGGTCAGGCGCAGGGGGTCGTGCTGCGCCCGGGTGCCGTCGTGGATGGTCTGCCAGGGCAGGCCGGGGCGCAGCGTGCCGCCGTTGCCTTCGACCACGCCGATCCCGCCGGTCACGTTGTGGATCAGCTTGTTGCCGCCGCCAAAGGCCGCGGGCGCCACGAGCGAGCCGTAGTACTGCAGGCTGATCCAGCTCGCGACCACCACGGGGGCGGTCAGGATCAGCTCCAGCGTGCCGAAGCCGTCGTCGCGCTGCCAGTCGTAGCTGTGCAGGAACGCCCGGCCCTGCAGGTCGGCGGCAGCGGTCACCGCGCGGGGGGCGGCGATGAAGGCGGCGCAGCCCGCGAGGCCCCATTCGGGCCGCACCTCGGCCCAGTCGCGGGCG
>DBBA01000094.1 GCA_002291955.1 Rhodobacteraceae bacterium UBA996
GCCTCGTCCGCCGGTGCCTCGTCCGCCGGGGCCTCGCCGCCGCGGTCCGGGGCGCCCCCGGGATGACCGAGGATGTCAGCTCCCGTGCGCAGCGCCAGGTCGCGCGCGGCGCCGCAATGGTCGCGATGGGCATGGGTCACCAGGATCGCCGCCACGCGCTCGCCGGGATCGAGCGTCTCCAGCACCGCGGCCACATGGGCGGGGTCGCCGGGCGGACCGGGATCGATCACGGCCACCGTCCCGCGGCCCAGGATCCAGGTGTTCGTCCCCGGCCCGGTCAGCGGCCCCGGGTTTCCGGCGACCACGCGGCGAACCTCGGGGTCGTCCCCCGCCTGCACCATGGCCAAATCGCCCCTTCCGTCCCGGACCTGCCCGCGCAAGGATAGCGCATGGCCGAAAGCAGGATCAAACGATGGTTGCCGCGGTCGCTGCAGGGCAGGGCGGTCCTGATCCTTGTGCTGCCGGTCGTCACGATCCAGCTTGTCGTGTCGATCGTCTTCATCCAGCGCCACTACGAGGGCGTGACACGGCAGATGACGCGGAACGTCGCCCAGGAACTGTCGTTCCTGCACGGCCGGATCGCGGCGGCCGAAGACCTTGCACGGGCCCGGGCGGTCGCTGCGCAACTCGGTGCGCCGCTGGGGTTCGACGTCGACCTCGACGGCGCGGCGACGGTTGCCGATGCGCGCGGTGTCTTCGACATCTCGGGTCGCACCGTCGCGTCGGAACTGCGCGCGGCGCTTCCCTGGGTCGCGGGGATCGACCTGGCCGCCTCCTCGCGGCGCGTCATCGTCGAGGCCGGGACGCCGCACGGGCCGGCCCGGATCGGGTTCGACCGGCGCCGGGTCTCGGCCTCGAACCCGCACCAGCTTCTGGTCCTGATGGTCGGCACCAGCCTTCTGATGACGCTGGTCGCCTATCTGTTCCTGCGCAACCAGCTGCGCCCCATCCTGCGCCTGGCCGAGGTGTCCGAGGCCTTCGGGCGGGGGCGCAACCTGCCCTTCTCGCCCTCGGGCGCGACCGAGGTGCGCCGCGCGGGCCACGCCTTCCTGGCCATGCGGGCCCGGATCGAACGGCAGATCGAGCAGCGCACCCTGATGCTGTCGGGGATCAGCCATGACCTGCGGACCCCGCTGACCCGGATGCGCCTGGCCCTGTCGATGACCGACGAGGGGCCCGAGCGCACGCTCCTCGAGCAGGACATCGCCGAGATGGAGGCGCTGATCACCGAGTTCCTCGCCTTCGCGCGCGACGATGCGCAGGAACTGACCGAGGAGGTCGCGCTCGACGGGTTCCTGAGCGGGGTGGTCGCGGCGTCGGCCCGGGCCGGACGCCCGGTGGACTTCGACCCGGGGCCCGCGGCCGGCCACCGGGTACGGCTGCGGCCGGCGGCGATCACGCGCGCGCTCGACAACCTGATCGGGAACGCTGCGCGGCACGGGTCACGCTGCCGCCTGACCGTTGCGGTCGGCCCGACCGACGTGCGCCTGGTGGTCGAGGATGACGGGCCCGGCATCCCGGCGGACCGCCATGCCGAGGCGATGCGCGCCTTCGCGACCCTCGACCCGGCCCGCACGCGGGGTCGGGGCGCGGGGTCGGGCCTCGGTCTTGCCATCGCGCGCGACATCGCCCGACGGCACGGGGGTGGGCTGTCCCTTGGAACCAGTGCCGATCTTGGCGGACTGCGGGCGGAACTCGTCCTCGCGCGGTAGGCAGATGGTTTGCCGCCGGGGCACTTGCTGCGGGATCGGTCGGGGTCCGGTGCAGCATGGCCCCGGGGTACGGGTCCCGGGTTCCTGCGCATCGCCTGCCCGAAGCCGGTGCCGACGCCGCGCCCGCGACGCCAGTCGCGGATCCGTCCCGCACCCCGCGCGTGCCGTCACGCGCGGCGCCGGACCTCTGCTCCCTGCGCTGCGGTCGCCGTCGCCGGGCGCCCCCATCCCCCGCCCGGGGCCGCATCCCGCGGGCTGGTCCGGAAGCGCGCGATCGCCTGCTGCAGTCCGGCCGCCGACCCGCGCAGGGCCTGCGTCGCGGCCGAGGTATGTTCGAACATGGCCGTGTTGTGCTGGGTCGTCTGGTCCAGCCGCGACACGGCGCTGCTGACCTCGGTCAGGCCGCCTGACTGGTCCTGCGCCGCATCGGCGATCGACTGCACCAGGCTTGCCACCTCGTCGATCGACCCCGCGATCTGGCCAAGCGACCCGCCCGCTTCGCCGACCAGGGCCACGCCCGCCGTGACCTGCGCCTTGCTGGTCCCGATCAGCCCCGCGATGTCGCGCGCGGCATCCGACGACCGCTGCGCCAGCGCCCGCACTTCCGACGCGACCACGGCGAAGCCGCGCCCCGCCTCGCCCGCGCGCGCGGCCTCGACCCCCGCATTCAGCGCCAGAAGGTTCGTCTGGAACGCGATGTCGTGGATCAGGTCGGTGATCCTGGAGATCTGGTGCGACGAGGCCTCGATCTCGCCCATCGCCTCGACCGCGCGGCGGACGATCCCGGTGCTCTGGTCGGCCACCTCGCGGGTCCGCTCGACCGTCCCGCGCGCCGTCGCGCTGGAACGGGCCGTCTCGGCCACCGACCGGGTCAGGTCGCTCAGACGCCCGGCCGTCTCGGCCAGCGTGGCCGCCTCGTGCTCGGTCCGGTGCGCAAGCTCGTCGGCGGCGCTGGCGATCTCGTCGACCTCGGACCCGATCCGCGCCGCGGCCTCGGACAGGGTGGCCGCCACGCTGTCAAGGTCGGTCCGCAGGCGGTCGTACTCGGGCGCGAGCGGCCGCGTCACCCGTGCGGTCAGGTCGCCCGTGGACAGGGCGGCCAGCGTGGCGCTGATCGCCTCGACCACGTCGCGGTGGCGTGCGGCCTGTTCCGCGTCGCGGGCGCGCGCCTCCTCGGCGCGGGCATGCGCGTCGGTCACGTCGCGGGCCAGCAGGACATAGCCCGTCACCGCGCCGCCCGTGTCGCGCATCGCCGCGGCCATGCCGTCGATCCGGCGCCCCCTGGGACCAAAGGTGCCGGCCAGGTCGACCCGCCCCTCGGCGTGCAGTCGCGCGGCCACATCGGCCATGCTGCCGGCCTCGGGCGACAACAGGTCGGCCAGGGCCCGCCCCGCCAGGGTCGCGTCTCCGTGCTGCGATCCCGCGGCACGGGCCAGCGCCGGGTTGGCCGACCTCACCCGCAGCGCGGGGTCCAGTTCGGCGCGCAGCTGCCCCGCATTCAGCGCCTCGAGCACGGCCGCGATCCGCTGCCGCTCCGAATCATCCCGGACCTCGGCGATGTAGCCGATCCGCCCCGCATCGCCGACGATCCCGACCACCCGCCAGGACACTTGCCGGTCCTGCAGGCAGCACTGACCCGACCGGCCGTCCCGGGACAGGCCCTCCAGCTGCGCGGGCGCCAGGTCCGGCGTGCCGAGGATGGCGTCCAGCCCGCGCCCCTGCGCCTGTCCGGCCTGCGGGCCCAGTACCGTCCGCGCCCCGGCCGACAGGTGCTCGACCCGTCCCCCGGCATCGAGCAGGATCAGCCCGGCGCTGCTGGCGCTGAAGCCCGCGCCCTTGACCGCGGCCTCGCGCGCGGTGGCTGCGGCCCCGGCCAGCCGCGCCGCAAAGTCGGCCAGCGTGCGGGCGATCGCGCCGATCTCGTCGCGTCGGGTGCGCCCGGGCACCGCCACGTCCAGCCGCCCTTCGGCCACGGCGGCCATCGCCCCGGTCACCCGGTTCAGCGGACGCGACACCAGCGCCCGGATGACCAGCATCGCGGCCACCAGCGCCGTCACGAAGATCGCGCCGGACACGGCAACGGCCTCGGCCAGCCCTGCGGCAATGGCCGCGTCGATGCGGGCCGTCGTCCACCCGACCGCCAGCGCCCCGATCGGGTCCGCATCCGGCTGGGCCCGGATCGGGACGGCAATTGCCCCGGTCCCGTCCGACACGGTCGCGGCCTCGGTCACGGCGCGGGCGGCCAGCGCCGCAAGGGCTGCGTCCGCACCCGCGTCCGGCGCGGCCGCGGCGCTGTCCCCCGGCGCGGCCTGCCGCGCCAGTTCGTCCCCGGCCGCCGAGATCACGACGGCCTGTGTCGCGTCCCCGTTCGTGCTGGCCAGCAGGGCCGCGACCTGCGGTCCGATCTGTTCGGCCCGCCCGAACTTGACCGCCCCGGCCAGTTGCACCGCCACAAGATCCATCAGCACCGCCGCAGTCTCGGCCTGGGTGGCGTGGCTCAGGGCTTGCGTCGCGCGCTGGTTGACCAGGGCCAGCGTCGCGGCGACCGACAGGGTGCACAGCGCGACAATCGCGGCGAGCGTGACGAAGACGGACCGCATGGAAACCTCCCTCGGGGTGATGCGGGGCAGGGGACAGAATCGCGAACCCCGCGCCCGGACGGCGCGCCGGGACGTGCCCGCCCGGCGTGCAGCCCCGGCTGCCGGTCCCGCAAGCCCCCCGTCAGTTGACCAGCGAATCGGCGTCGATGCTGGCGGTGACCGCCCCGATCGCGCTGCCGTCGGCCGGATCGACGATGGTCATCGACACCTGCACCACGTAGCTTTGCGTCGATTCGTCGAACTCGACCTCGCTCACGTGGATCGCCCCGGCGCCTGCGCCATAGGTCTCCTGGTGCTTGGGCTCGTCCCCCTGCCAGTAGTCCGAGGTCACGTGGCTGGCGCCCGCGTTCAGCCCGGCCTGGTCCATGACGAACACCTCGGCCACCCGCCCGCCCGACGCCTCGACCAGCGCGCGCAGCTGGTCGGAAGCGGCGTTGTTCAGCACCGGGTCGATGGTCGGGCGCGTGGCGGCGGCCACTTCGGCCCGCCAGGCGGTGTCCAGCGCGTCGATCTGCGCCGGGCTGACACCCGCGTGGGCCGCGTTCTGGCTGCGGATCGCGGCAAGGATCGCCTCGTGCGCCAGCTGCGGCGCCACATCGCTTTCGAAATAGGCGCGCGCGGCCCCGGCATAGTCCTGTGCCGTCGCCGGGACGGCCAGCGCCACGCAGGCGGCGCCAAGGATCAGGGAATTCCGCATCTCTTTCTCCCGCTGGGCCGGACCGGGTCCGGCGCGGGGGAGTGATCGCACGGGCCTATTGCCATCCCGCTAACAGTCAAGGGACGTGGACAATCCTATGCGTTTCGCATCGGCCCGACAGGATGGTAGGCCCGGAGGGACTTGAACCCCCAACCAAAGCGTTATGAGCGCTCTGCTCTAACCATTGAGCTACAGGCCCCCGGGGCCGGTGGTAGGCGTGGGGGGTGCGCCGGTCAAGCGGGGCGGTCAAGCAACGGCCGGGGAGCGCGAATGGACAGCGCCCCCCCGATGGTCTATCGCCCGGGGCCATTCGGCAACGGGCGGGGGCACAGATGGGCGACGGACGGAACGGCCTGACCTACCGCGACGCGGGCGTGGACATCGACGCGGGCGAGGCGCTGGTGGACCGCATCAAGCCCGCGGCCAAGGCCACGGCCCGCCCCGGCGCGATGGGCGGGCTGGGCGGGTTCGGGGCGCTGTTCGACCTGAAGGCCGCGGGCTACGCCGACCCGATCCTTGTCGCCGCGACCGACGGCGTCGGCACCAAGCTGCGCATCGCCATCGACACCGGGCATCTGGATACCATCGGGCAGGACCTGGTCGCCATGTGCGTCAACGACCTGGTCTGCCAGGGGGCGGAGCCGCTCCTGTTCCTCGACTACTTCGCGACCGGCAAGCTGGACGTGGACGCGGCCGCGCGCGTGATCGACGGGATCGCGCGGGCCTGCGCCGCGTCGGGCTGCGTGCTGGCGGGGGGCGAGACGGCCGAGATGCCGGGCATGTACCACGGCGGCGACTTCGATCTGGCAGGCTTTGCCGTGGGCGCGATGGAGCGGGGCTGCGACCTGCCGCGCGGCGTGGTGGCGGGCGATATCCTCTTGGGGCTGGCATCCGAAGGGGTCCATTCCAACGGCTATTCGCTGGTGCGCCGGACCGTTGCCGCGGCGGGGCTGGGCTGGGACGACCCGGCCCCCTTTGCGCCCGGCCCCCTCGGCGCGGCGCTGCTGGCGCCGACCCGCCTCTATGTCCGGCCTGCCCTTGCCGCCATCCGGGCGGGGGGCGTGCACGGGCTCGCCCACATCACCGGGGGCGGCATCACCGACAACCTGCCGCGCGTGCTGCCCGACGGCCTTGGCGCCACCGTGGACCTTGGCGCGTGGCGCCTGCCGCCGGTGTTCCGCTGGCTGGCCGACACCGCCGGGCTGGACCGGACCGAGCTTCTGCGCACCTACAATGCCGGGATCGGCATGATCCTGTGCGTGGACGCCACCCGGGCAGGTGCGCTCGCCGACCTGCTGTCAGGCATGGGCGAGACTGTCCACACCCTCGGCCACATCGCCCCGGGCGAGGGCGTGACCTACACGGGCACGCTCGCGTGACCACGCCTGCGGGACGGCGTCCGACCGCCATCCTGATCTCGGGCGGCGGATCGAACATGGCGGCGCTGGTGGCGTCCATGGCCGCCCCCGACCACCCCGCGCGCCCCGTGCTGGTGCTGGCGAACGACCCCGCCGCCGGGGGCCTTGCCCGCGCGACGGCGCTGGGTGTTCCGGCCGTGGCCGTCGATCACCGCGCCTTCCCCGACCGCCCGGCGTTCGAGGAGGCCGTCCACGCCGAACTGATTCGCGCCGGGGCCGACCTGGTCTGCCTCGCGGGCTTCATGCGGGTGCTGACGCCGGGCTTCGTCGCCCGCTGGCAAGGGCGGATGCTGAACATCCACCCCTCGCTCCTGCCGATGTACCCCGGCCTTGATACCCACGCCCGCGCCATCGCGGCGGGCGATGCGCAGGCGGGCTGCACCGTGCACGAGGTGACGGCGGACCTTGATGCCGGGCCGATCCTTGGTCAGGCGCGGGTGCCCGTCCTGCCGGACGACACGGCGGCGACGCTTGCGGCGCGGGTCCTGCCGATGGAGCACCGGCTGTACCCCGCGGTCCTTGACCGCTTCGCCCGGGGCGACCGCACGCCGGTTCTGCTCTAGGCTCGCGCGCGACCGGGAGGGGTCCCATGCGCATCGCCCTTGTCACCCTTGGCACCCGCGGGGATGTCCAGCCCTTTGCCGCCCTTGCGCTGGCGCTGCGCGCGGCAGGGGCCGACCCGGTGGTGGTGACCAACCGCAACAACGCAGGCTTCCTGTCGCGCCTTGGTCTGCCCGCCGCGCTGTTCGACGCCGACACGGACGCGCTTTACGGCTCGGCCGAGGGGCGCGCGATGCTGGCCCGGGGCGACCTGCGCGGCCTCGTGGCCCGCGGCACCGCCTGGTTCGAGCGGCAGCGCCCGGCGATGGAGGCAGGGATTGCCGCAGGCATCGCAAGGGCGGACCGCGTGGTGTCGGGGTTCCTGCTGGATGACATCACCGAGGCGCTGGCGACCGCGCAGGGCGCGCGCTTCACCGGATCGGGCCTTGCGCCCTGGCCGCCGATGCGCGGGCGCCCGAGCATTCTGGTCGCGCAAGGGGAGTGGCCGGTGCCAGGGCTACCGTGGCTGACCCACCGGCTGGCCGAACACCTGACCTACGGGCCGAAGCGCGCGGGCGAGGCGGCCCTGCGCGCGCGCCTGGGGCTGCCGCCGGTCACCCGGTCGGTCCTGTGGCGCGGGGCGCATCGTGCGGGTGCGGCGTGGCTCGGCGCCTGGGACCCCGCGCTGTTCCCGCGCCCGTCGGGCTGGCACGCGGGGATGCAGGTCGCGGGTGCCTGGCGGCTGCTGCCTGCGGCCCGCGACGCGCTGGGCGAAGGCGTGCCGCCAGACCTTGACGCCTGGCTGTCGGACGGCCCGCCGCCGGTGTTCCTGAGCTTCGGCAGCCTGCCCGTGCCTGATCCCGCGCGGCTCTATGGCGACCTGCCCGCGGCGCTGCGGGACGGGCGGCTGCGCGTGCTCCTGGCCGCGGGGCGCGACACCGACCTGCCGGGGTTCGACCACCCGGGCCTGATGGTCCTGCGCAAGGGCACCGACCACGACCGCGTCCTGCCGCGCTGCGCCGCCGCCATCCACCACGGCGGCGCGGGCACCACCGACAGCGCCGCGCGCGCGGGCCTGCCGCAATGGGCGCTGTCGCTGTTTGCCGACGGCCCGTTCTGGGGCGCGCGGCTTGCCGCACTCGGCACCGGGGGCCACACCCGGTTCGCGCGGCTGCGGGGCGGTTTGGCCCCCGTTCTGGCTCCCATCCTTGCCGCGCTGGCCGACCCCTCGCGGCAGGCCGCGGCCCGGGCGCTGGCCGCGCGGATGGACCCCGATGGCGGCGCCGCCCGCACCGCGCGGGCGCTTCTGGACGGCCCGCCGCCCTGATCGGCCCTTTCCACGCGGGGCCCGCGCGCCTATAGCGGGGGTGCGGGCTGTCCCCGCCTGGCACCCCAGCCAAAGTCAGGGTTCATGATCACCATTACCACGACCGACGACCTCGCTGCCTTCTGCGCCCGGGCGGCGCAGGGCCCCTATGTGACCATCGACACCGAGTTCCTGCGCGAACGCACCTATTACGCCAAGCTCTGCCTCTTGCAGATGGCGATACCCCACACGGGCCCGGGCGACGGCGACGATGGCGCCGTCCTGGTCGATCCCATCGCCGGGCGCCTGTCGCTGGAACCGCTCTACGAGCTGTTCCGCAACCGCAATGTGGTCAAGGTGTTCCACGCCGCGCGGCAGGACCTGGAGATCTTCTTCGTCGATGCGGGCGTGTTCCCCGAACCCCTGTTCGACACCCAGGTGGCCGCGATGGTCGCGGGCTTCGGCGAGCAGGTCGGCTACGAGACGCTGGTGCGCAAGATCGCCAAGGCCAGCCTCGACAAGACCTCGCGCTTCACCGACTGGTCGCGGCGCCCGCTGTCGGAAGCGCAGAAGGTCTATGCGCTGGCCGACGTGACGCATCTGCGGGTGATCTACGAACACCTCAAGCGCGACCTCGACCGGTCGGGCCGCGCCGGGTGGGTCGAGGAGGAGCACCGCGCGCTGGTGACCCCCGAGACCTATATCGTGAAGCCCGAGGACGCCTGGGAACGCATCCGCACCCGCACCGGGTCGCCCCGGTTCCTGGCGATCCTGCGGGAACTGGCGCGGTTCCGCGAGGAATACGCGCAGCGCACCGACGTGCCGCGCACCCGGGTGATGAAGGACGACGTGCTGCTGGAACTGGCCTCGACCAAGCCGGTGACGCCCGACGACCTGTCCCGCTCGCGCCTGTTGCAGCGCGAGGGGCGCAAGGGCGAGGTGGCCGAGGGCATCCTGTCCGCCGTGAAGCGCGCGCTGGATCTGCCGCAGGACGCCCTGCCGCGACCCGACACCAGCCGGGATTCGATGCAGGTGAACGGGGCGCAGGCGGATCTTCTGCGCGTGCTCCTGAAGGCCCGGGCGGAACAGGCGGGGGTGGCGGTCAAGCTGATCGCGTC
>DBBA01000392.1:0-655 GCA_002291955.1 Rhodobacteraceae bacterium UBA996
CGCAGTTCGCCATGCCGGTGCAGGGCCCGATCATCCGCGCCTTCGCCCGTGGCCGCAACGACGGCATCGACATCGGCGCGCCCGCGGGCACGCCCGTGCGCGCCGCCGACGCCGGCACGGTCGCGGCCATCACCCAGAACACTGACGGGGTCCCCATCGTGGTCGTCCGCCACGCCAACGACCTGCTGACCGTCTATGCGGGGCTCGACAACGTGACCGTCAGCCGGGGCACCGCCGTCACCCGTGGCCAGCAGATCGCCACGGTCCGCGCCGCCCAGACGCCATTCCTGCACTTCGAGGTGCGCCGCGGCATGGAAGCCCTTGATCCCGGACCGTTCCTCGAATGACCGCCGTGCCTCCCCTCTCCCGACGGGCGGGGGGAGAGGTCCGGGATGACCGGCGCCATCAGACCGCCGCGCCCACCCGCCCGGCCAGATCGGTCACGAACTGCCACGCCACGCGGCCCGACCGCGCACCGCGGGTCTGCTGCCATTCGATGGCCTCGGCCCGCAGGGTGTCGTCGTCGATGGCGATGCCAAGCGCGGCCACATAGCCCCGGATCATCGCCAGATAGGCGTCCTGGTCGCAGGGGTGGAAGCCCAGCCACAGCCCGAACCGGTCCGACAGCGACATCTTCTCCTCGACCGCCTCGCCG
>DBBA01000392.1:1001-11186 GCA_002291955.1 Rhodobacteraceae bacterium UBA996
CGCTCGTTCTCGATCATGTCGCGCGGCATCAGGTGGCGGCGGTTCGACGTGGCATAGAACACCACGTTCGCAGGCCGCCCGGCGATCCCGCCATCCAGCACGGCCTTGAGGCTCTTGTAGGTCTGGTCGTCGTGGCTGAAGGACAGGTCATCGCAGAACAGCACGAACCGCCGGTCGGGGGCGGCGCGCAGGTGCTCCAGCAGACGCCCCACCGACGCCAGATCCTCGCGCGCCAGCTCCACCAGCACCAGGGGCAGGCCCGTAGCGCGAACTTCGGCATGCACGGCCTTGACCAGGCTCGACTTTCCCATCCCCCGCGCGCCCCAGAGCAGCGCGTTGTTGGCAGGCAGACCCGCCGCGAACTGACGGGTGTTGGCCAGCAGCGTATCGCGCGCCCGGTCGATCCCGACCAGCTGCGGCAGCGCCACGCGCGCGACCGCGGGCACGGGTTCCAGCCGGTCGGGCCCGGTGTGCCACAGGAACGCATCCGCCGCATCCCAGGTCGGGGGCGGCGGCGGCGGCGGACTGATCCGTTCCAGCGCCGCGGCGATACGGGCCAGCGCGTCCTGCGCCCCCATGTCCGACATCATGCCTTGGTCGCGCCGTCCGCCGCGTCCGGCTTGTCCTCGTCGTCCTCGAACCACAGGCCCTGCGCCCGCAATTCCGCCTCGCGCCGCTTCTCGATGCGCCGGATCAGCCAGATCGACACCTCGTACAGCGGATAGACGGCAGCAAACAGGATCAGCTGGCTCATCATGTCGGGCGGCGTCGCCACCGCCGCCAGCACCAGGATCGCCACCACCGCGTACTTGCGGGTCGATGCCAGCGCCTGCGACGAGATGATGCCCGCCTTGCCCATCAGCGTCAGCAGCACCGGCAACTGGAAGCACAGGCCGAAGGCGATGGTGAACTTCATCGTGATCGACAGGTATTCCTGCACCGAGCCCTGGAAGATGATCCCCGCATCCGCCAGCTGGTTCGCCCCCTCGGCCACCGGCAGCCCCTCGGGCGCCAGCGTGCCGGGCTGCTGGAACGTCAGGAAGAAGCTGAACGCCAGCGGCAGGACGACGTAGTAGGCGAAGACCGCCCCGAACGCGAACATCACCGGCGACGCGATCAGGAACGGCAGGAACGCCTGCTTTTCCGACCGGTACAGGCCGGGCGCCACGAACCGCCACAACTGGTGCGCGATGATCGGGAAGGCCAGGATGAAGCCCCCGAACATCGAGATCGACACGGCGACGAAGAAGCCTTCCTGCACCTTGATCAGCTGCAGCTGGCAGTTCTGCCCGCGCGCGACCAGCGCATCGCAGATGGGCCCGGTCAGGATGTTGAAGATCGGGTTCCAGACCGTGAAACACACGATCATGCCGACGACGAAGGCCAGCACCGCCCGGATCAGCCGGGTGCGCAGTTCGGCCAGATGCTCGACCAGTGGCGCTGCGGAATCCTCGATGTCGTCGGCGGTCTTGGCGCCCGCGCCCTTGCCCAGCATGTTCATGGTGCGGGGTCCTGCGCGGGGGGCGGGGTGTCGGCTTCGGCCGCGGCCTTGCGGGCCGCCGCACGTTCCGCGTTCGCCGCCATGATCGCCTGCGCCTCGTTCCGGCGTTCCTCGGCAAGCGCCGCGGTCGCCGGACCCATGGCGGGCTCCGGGGCCGCTGGCCCAGCCGTTCCGGGCGCCGCCGTGCCCGTTGCCGACCCAGCCGGTGCCGCCCCAGCCGGTGCCGCCCCAGCCGACGCGGCAGGCGTTCCCGCCGTCCCGCCCGGGGGCCGCGGCGCCGACCCGCCCTTCAGCGGATCCCACTTCTCGAACCGCTCGGCAGCGGCGTTCAGCCGGTCCATGCCCGACGACATGGGCGATGCCGCCTTGCGGATGTCGTTGGCCATGTCGCGCACGCCGGTCTCGCGTGCGGCATCATCCATCGCGCGCTGGAAGTCCCGCGCCATGCCGCGCATCCGGCCGGTGAAGCGGCCCAGCGCCCGGAACATCATCGGCAGGTCCTTGGGACCGACGACGATCAGCGCCACGACCCCGATGACCAGCAGTTCCGTCCAGCCGATGTCCAGCATGTCCCGCGCCCCTCTGCGGCCCGCGCCGACCGCGTCAGACCTTGTCCTTGTCGGTGGCGGGCGTCACGTCGCGGGCCGCGGCCACGCTTGCATCCTCGACCTCCTTGGCGCCGTCGGCCATCCCCTTCTTGAAGGACGTGATGCCCTTGCCGACCTCGCCCATCATCGACGCGATCTTGCCGCGCCCGAACAGCACCAGAACGACGACGGCAATCAGCAGAAGGCCAGGCAGGCCGATGTTGTTGAACATGGGGTTCCTCCAGTGGGGGCGGATCATCGGGCCGCCCGATCCCTGTGATGTTCCCGAATGTAGGCCCGCGATCCGGGGCGGGAAAGCGGGCGGAACCGGGAAGTGATGGTGCCCCGGCCCTCAAGCGAAGTTTTTTTCGGGCCAGGCCGAACTCCTGACTGGTTGATGGCAGTTGTGCGGCCCAAGGGGGCGGGCCGGGGCGTGTTTTCCTGACAGGTTCATGGCAGTTGAGGGGATGTATGTCGGCCCCACCACCGCGAATCAGAGGACGCGCCATGCACCCGACACCCCTGCCGCCCCCCCTTCCCATCGCCGAGATCGTGACCTTTACCCTGACACCGGGCAT
This sequence comes from Rhodobacteraceae bacterium UBA996, assembly GCA_002291955.1. Taxonomy (GTDB): domain Bacteria; phylum Pseudomonadota; class Alphaproteobacteria; order Rhodobacterales; family Rhodobacteraceae; genus UBA996. The sequence goes on from DBBA01000392.1 coordinate 3,668, forward strand.
CGAGCCCGACCGCTTCGCCCGCGCGGCCGCGGCCCTCGACCCCTGGCTTGCCACAACACCGGGCTTCCTTGACCGCTGCCTGTCCTGCGGCCCGGACGGGGTCTGGACGGACCACGTCCTGTGGGCCGACCTGCCCGCCGCCATGGCCGCGGCCGAGGCCCTGCCCACCCGGCCCGAGGCCGCGGCCTTCCTGACCGCCATCGACCCGTCGAGCGTCGCGATGCGCCATGCGCAGGTGCTGCACCGCCCGACCGCCTGAGCAGCCCGCTTGACGCGCCGCGCGGGCGGGCCAAGGGTTGCGCCCCATGCGCCGCACCGACCGCCTGTTCGACCTGATCCAGATCCTGCGCGACGGTCGCCTGCACCGCGCGCAGGACATGGCCGACCGGCTCGAGGTGTCAGTCCGCACGGTCTACCGCGACATGGACACGCTGATCGGGTCGGGCCTGCCGGTCGCGGGCGAACGGGGCCTCGGTTACATGATGACCGCGCCGATCACGCTTCCGCCCCTGAACCTGACGCTGGCGGAACTGGAAGCGCTGCACCTCGGCATGGCCGTGGTGGCCGAGGCCGCGGACGAGGAACTGCAGCGCGCCGCCCGCAGCCTGTCGGCCAAGATCGACGCCGTCCTGCCCGAGGACCGCGCGGCGCGACCCGCCGACTGGGGACTGGCGGTCTACCCCTTTGCCGATGCCGCGGCGGGCTTCCGCTTCATGCCGCCCCTGCGGGTGGCGATCCGCGAACGGCGCAAGGTCCGGCTCGACTACCGCGCGCTGGACGACACGGCGACCACGCGCACGGTGCGCCCCTTGCAACTGGAATACTGGGGCCGGGTCTGGACCGTCACCGTCTGGTGCGAGCTGCGGGACGACTTCCGCACCTTCCGCGTGGACCGGATCGAACGGCTCGACACCCTGCCCGACCGCTTCACCGACGAGGTGGGCAAGTCGCTGATGGACTACCTCGACCGTCAGAAGGGGGCGCCTGCGGCGGGCTGAAGCGGGGGGCAGCGCCCCCTACCCGGCCCCCTACCCAGCCGGAAAGACGTGGCAGCGGTCGCGGCGCAGCGACAGCCACAGGGGCGTGCCGGGGCGCGGCAGGAACACGTTCGGCACCGCCGCCCGCAGCGTCGATCCGTCATGGTCCATGCGGAACTCGACCAGGCTCTCGCGGCCCAGGAACCGCGCCCGGACCACCGTGCCGCGGGCCGGCACGCCGTCCTGGGGCGTAGGGTTCGGACCGCGGCCGTGGCGGTCGAAGTCGATCTTCAGGTGCTGCGGACGGATCACGATCTCGACCGCTGCGCCGTCGGCGTGGCCGGGCGTCAGGAACTGGCCGAACGGCGTATCGGTCAGCGCGCCGCGCGACACGCCCCGGATCACGTTGAGGTCGGAAAAGAACGCCGCCGCCGCCCGGTCGGTGGGGGCGTTGTAGATGTTGTAGGGCGCCCCCGCCTGCACGATCCGGCCCCCCCGCATCAGTGCGATCTCGTCGGCCATGCGCATCGCCTCGTCGGGCTCGTGGGTGACCAGCAGCACCGCCGTGCCCGACTCCTTCAGGATCACCAGCGTCTCGTCCCGGATGCCGTCGCGCAGCCGGTTGTCGAGACCCGAGAACGGCTCGTCCATCAGCATGATCCGCGGGCCCGGCGCCAGCGCGCGCGCCAGCGCCACGCGCTGCTGCTCGCCCCCCGACAACTCGTGCGGCATCGCGTCGATGTGGCGGCCCAGGTGCACCCGGTCGAGCATCGCGGCCGCCCGCGCCCGCTTCTCGGCCCGGCTGCCGGTCAGCCCGAAGGCCACGTTGCCCGCCACCGACAGGTGCGGGAACAGCGCGAAGTCCTGGAACATCAGACCGATGCCGCGCGCCTCGGGCGGGACCTCGACCCCCTCGCCCGACAGCACCTGCCCGTCCGCGCGCACCTCGCCCGCGTCGGGCCGCTCCACCCCGGCAATCATCCGCAGCGTGGTGGACTTGCCGCAGCCCGAGGGGCCCAGAAGGCACGTCACCTGCCCGGCCCGGATCGTCAGCGACACGTCGCTGACGATGGTCCGCCCGCCCGCGCGCCGGGTCAGGCCGGTGACCTGAAGCCGGACAGGGGCGGCGGTTGCCGCAATCGGGCGGGAGGCGGTCATCGGCGCAGGCAACCCCGAGCGTTTCGGTCGGTCTTGGCCGCGGATAGCAGCGCCGGGCGCCCGCCGCAACCGGCGGGGCTAGAGGGTGCTGTTGAACGCGCCCCCGTCGAGCAGGATGTTCTGTCCCACGATGAACCCCGCATGGACCGAGCAGAGGAACGCGCAGGTCGCGCCGAACTCTGCGACCGTGCCGTAGCGGCGGACGGGAAGCGTCGCCTCGCGCGCGGCGCGCGCCTCGGCCAGGGTGATCCCGGCCGCACGGGCCGCGGCGGCATCCAGCGCCACGCCGCGGTCGGTGTCATGGATGCCGGGCAGAAGGTTGTTGATCGTCACCCCGTGCGGCGCCACCTGCCGCGCGGTGCCCGCGACGAACCCGGTCAGCCCGGCGCGGGCAGTGTTCGACAGCCCAAGCGTCGGAATCGGCGACTTCACCGACTGCGAGGTGATGTTGACCACCCGCCCCCAGCCGCGGGCGACCATGCCGGGAAGACAAGCCTGCATCAGCGCGATGGGCGTCAGCATGTTGGCGTCAATGGCGCGCAGGAAATCGTCGCGGTCCCAGTCCGACCACAGGCCCGGCGGCGGACCGCCCGCATTCGTCACCAGGATGTCCACCGCGCCCGCGGCCTCCAGCACGACGGCGCGGCCACCCTCGGTGGTGATGTCGGCGGCCACCGCCGTCACCTGCACCTGATGGCGCGTTCGGATCGCCGCGGCGGTCGCCTCCAGCGCCTCGGCCCCGCGGGCGTTCAGCACCAGGTCCACGCCCGCCGCCGCCAACGCCTCGGCGCAACCGCGCCCCAGTCCCCTTGATCCCGCGCAGACGATGGCGCGGCGCCCGCGCAGCCCCAGGTCCATGCCGGCCCCTCCCCTATCCCAGCGCGGCGATCAGCGGCTGCCAGTCGGCCTGCATCGCCCGGAACGGCGCGCTTCTCCGGTCGAAGGCCGCCAGCCCCGCCTCGGCCAGGTCGGCATAGGCCGCGCGGTCGGCCACCCGCGCGACGGGCGCCTGCCCGATCCGGTCGAAGAAGGCGTCCAGCCCCGTCAGGGCCCGGCCCCGCGGCCGCACCCGGTTCGCGATCACCAGCGTCGCCACCTTGCCCTTGCGCACGCGCTTCAGGTCCTGGATGTCCTTCAGGAATCGCGCCGTGCTGTCCTCGTCAAAGACCGACGGCTGCACCGGGATCACCACCGCCCGCGCTTCCGCGATCAGGTCGGCCGCCGCATCGGTGTCCAGCGCGCCGGGCGCGTCGATCACCAGCCAGTCCAGGCCCGCGGGCGCCTCGCCCAGCCGCTTCGCCGCGGTCCAGTCAAGCGGCATCACCGGCGCGGCCGACACGGGGCGGCGCTTCATCCAGCGCAGCGCGGATTTCTGCGGGTCGGCATCGGCCAGCGCCACGCGCGCGCGCCGGCCCGCCAGCGCCGCCGCCAGCGTGACGGCCGTCAGCGTCTTGCCGCAGCCACCCTTGCGATTGGCGATCAGCACCGTCTGCATGGCCCCTCCCCTTTTCGCTACCTTGGCGCGATGCGGCGACGGGGCACAAGGCATGATTCGATGACGGCCTGCCGTAGGGGCCCGGTCTGGGTTAACGGACCGTGTCCCCTGCCGGCCGGCACCCGTCACGGAACACGGTCGCCCTGCGCGCGGCGCCACTGTGCCCCCTGCCGGGACAATGGACCCGCCACAATCGCGCCGCAATTGACGCAAGGGACACGACCCGCCATCCCGGTGTCACGAGGCGCGGGTGGGGTGCCTCGGGTTGGGGGTGATCGGGTACGGCCGGGGCCAGTGGGGGCGGCCCCGGCATGACCCAAGGCCCCCCCGGACTGCGGACTGCGGACTGCGGACCTACATCGCGTAGAAGAACTCTTCCCGCACGATCCTGCCGTCCTTCACATGATAGACCGCGACCTCGGCGCCCTCGGTCTCGGCGCCGGTCGCCCGGTCGCGCGTCTTCATGGAAAACAGCACCGCGAACCGGTCGTCGCCATGCAGGTAGGGCCCGGTGATGTCGCCGCCCAGGAACTCGAACGCGCCCGCCCACCAGGCATGCTTGCCCTTGATCGCATCGATCCCGTGCGACACGGCATCCTGCCCGGCGAAGCCCATCGCCTCGACCGACAGGGCATCGGGCGCATAGAGCCGGTCCAGGTTCGCCAGTTCCCGCCCCTCGCGGCAACCGGCCACCAGTTCGTCGGCAATCTCCTTCAGCGTCATGGCGCATCCTCCGTTATGTTCGCCGAATGTTCTCATCCTGCCACCGAATCGCGACGATTGCACGACAGATCAGCCGGGGTCGGCCGGCAGTCCCTGCACGAAGGCGGTGATCCGCCGCAGCGCGTCGTCGGTGGCGGCGGGATCGAAGCGCAGGCCGGACAGGACCGACCGTTCGCGGGTGTCGAAGCCGTGCGTGACGCCGGGGTAGACATGGGTCCGGACCTGCACGCCCACGGCACGCTCGCGCGCGGCCAGGTCCAGGCAGGCGTCCTCGTCGGTGATCGCGTCGCCGTCAGCCAGCAGCATCAGGACGGGCGGACCGCCGGTCCACCCGGCCCGCGCCGCCACACCCGCCGCCCCGCAATAGGGATACAGCGTCACCACCCCCACGATCCCGCGCCGCGGGTCGCCCCGCAGGACCGCAGGCCAGTCGGTCAGCCCGTGCGGCGGGCGCCCCTCGGACGCAAGCGCAAGGTAATCGTGCACCGCCCAGCCACCGTGCGACGCGCCGATCAGCACCACGCGCGACGGGTCGGCCCAGTCGGTTGCATGCAGTTCGGCCAGCGCCGCGGCAATGTCGCCCGCCCGTTCCGGCCCCGGCAGCACCGCCGCCGCACAGACCGCGCGCCACAGGTCGAAGTTGTTCAGCCCCCGCGGACCGTGGCTGTCCACCACCACCGACGCCCAGCCGATGTCGGCCAGCGCCGCCGCCCAGCGGCCAAGATTGTCGCGCGGTCCGTCGCAGCCCGAGATCATCAGCGCGACCGGATGGCGCGTCCCCGGGGCACTGTCGGGCGGCAGGGTCACCCGGTAGGCCGGGCGCAGCAGGTCGCCCCGCGCCTCGGGCGTGTCCAGCAGAACCTCGACCCCCGCCAGGCGCGATGCCGAATAGGCCAGCCCCAGCCCGGCGACCAGCGCGAACACCGCAAACCCCGCCAGCACCCCGCGCCGCGCCCGCTGGCGCCGGGTCAGCCCCGCCCGCGGCACGGCACGCGGATCGAACCGGCCCCGGCCGTCGCGGCGACGGGGCGAAAGGTCGTCGGATCGGTGGTGCTGCGTCATGGCGCGACAGGATAGCACGCCGGATGTTGCGGAAACACGATGACGCCCCGTCACAAGGGCCGCGTCAGAACGGTGCCGCGTCACGGACGGCGGCAAACCCCGCACTTCCCGCCCGCCCCCCGTGCGGCTATAGCACCGCCCATGCCCGACACCGCCGCCCAGAACCGCCCCGCCCCGAACCGCCAAGAACTTCCGCCGGAAATCGCCCGGCGCCGGACCTTCGCGATCATCAGCCACCCCGACGCCGGCAAGACCACACTGACCGAAAAGTTCCTCCTGTTCGGGGGCGCGATCCAGATGGCCGGTCAGGTCCGCGCCAAGGGCGAGGCGCGCCGCACCCGGTCGGACTTCATGAAGATGGAACAGGAGCGGGGGATTTCCGTCTCGGCCTCGGCCATGTCCTTCGACTTCGGCCCCTGGCGCTTCAACCTCGTGGATACGCCGGGCCACTCCGACTTTTCCGAGGATACCTACCGCACGCTGACGGCGGTGGACGCGGCCATCATGGTGATCGACGGGGCCAAGGGCGTCGAATCCCAGACCCGCAAGCTGTTCGAGGTCTGCCGCCTGCGCGACCTGCCCATCCTGACCTTCTGCAACAAGATGGACCGCGAGGCGCGCGAGACGTTCGAGATCATCGACGAGATCCAGGAAAACCTCGCCATCGACGTGACGCCGGCCTCCTGGCCCGTGGGCCAGGGGCGCGAGTTCCTGGGCGCCTACGACCTGCTCAATGACCGGCTGGAACTGATGGACCGCGCCGACCGCAACCGCGTGGCGGAATCGGTGCAGCTCAAGGGGCTGGATGATCCGCGGCTCGCGGATCACGTCCCCCCCGACCTGCTCGCGAAACTGCGGGACGAGGTCGAGATGGCCCGCGAGCTTCTCCCCCCCTTCGACCGCGACCGCTTTCTCGAAGGCAGCCTGACGCCGATCTGGTTCGGGTCCGCCATCAACTCGTTCGGCGTCAAGGACCTGATGCAGGGCATCGGGACCTATGGCCCCGAACCGCAGCCCCAGTCCGCCCAGCCCCGTCAGGTCGCACCCGAGGAACCCGCGGTGACGGGCTTCGTGTTCAAGGTTCAGGCCAACATGGACCCGAAACACCGCGACCGGGTGGCCTTCGTGCGCCTCGCGTCCGGCCACTTCGAACGGGGCATGAAGCTGCACCACGTCCGTGCGGGCAAACCCATGGCGGTGACGAACCCGGTCATGTTCCTCGCCGCCGACCGCGAACTGGCCGAGGAAGCCTGGGCCGGCGACATCATCGGCATCCCGAACCACGGGCAGCTCCGCATCGGCGACACGCTGACCGAAGGCGAGGCGATCCGCGTCACCGGCATCCCGTCCTTCGCACCCGAGCTTCTGCGCAGCGTGCGCCCGATGGACCCGATGAAGGCCAAGCACCTGGACAAGGCGCTGATGCAGTTCGCCGAGGAAGGGGCCGCCAAGGTGTTCAAGCCGATGGTCGGGTCAGGCTTCGTCGTCGGCGTCGTCGGCGCCCTGCAGTTCGAGGTGCTGGCGAGCCGCATCGAGGAGGAATACGGCCTGCCCGTCCGCTTCGAATCCTCGCAGTTCACCTCGGCCCGCTGGGTCCACGGCACGCGCGACGCGGTCGAGGCGTTTGTCGCGAAGAACAAGGGCCACATCGCCACCGACAACGACGGCGACACGGTGTACCTGACGCGCCTGCAATGGGACATCGACCGCGTGGAACGCGACCACCCCGAACTGCGGCTGTCGGCGACCAAGGAGATGATGGTGTGAGTTGCCACAGATTCTCCAAGATCATCCTGCAGTCTGAGCCTACCTGCTATTTGGGAGTGATTCATGCGCCGGATCATAGTACTCTCCTCAGTCCTCCTTGCAGGGCTTCACTCGGCTGTTGAAGCGAGCTCGTCTATCGAGCAAGAGATTGCGTCTTGCGCGTCGATGTCGGGAAGCCTGGATCGCCTCAATTGCTATGATCTTCTTGCACGGCAGAAGGGATTGGATGGCCCGCAATCAATGGGCGGAGAGCCAGTCACTGCGGGAAATTGGGATGTTTCGAGGACCAAGAACCCGATTGACGATAGCGAGACCGTTGTCATTAGACTGGACGCTG
>DBBA01000392.1:11588-18078 GCA_002291955.1 Rhodobacteraceae bacterium UBA996
GTTACCGAAGCGTACATCGTGTGGAACGATTTCCTTGCGACCGACGACAGAAGTTACGCTGGTAACTGGAAGAACGTGACTGTTCGTTTCGGAAATGAGGAAGCGAAGGTGGAGCGCTGGTCTACCTCGACTGACCAGACCGCAACGTTCATGTCCGACCCGGTGATCCCTGCTCTGCGCGCTATGGCAACATCGTCCCAGTTCGTGGCACAAACCACACCCTTTAACGCCAGCCCAATTACAGCGGTATTCAATACCGCGGAAATGGAAATCGCGCTGCAACCCTTGATGGAAGTGTGCGGATGGTCGTTGGAATCGTGACGACGGGAAGACGGTGAACTACGGCAAGATAGCGTCGGCCCCGCAGGCGCGGATCGGGCCTATCTCGCCCGCGACGCCCTGTTCGTCAACTTGGGGTGGTTCTCCGATGCATCGAGCAGGGACCTTGAAAAATACGGCCTGCCCGTCCGCTTCGAATCCTCGAAGTTCACCTCGGCCCGCTGGGTCCACGGCACGCGCGAGGCGGTCGAGGCCTTCGTGGCCAAGAACAAGGGCCACATCGCCACCGACAACGACGGCGACACGGTGTACCTGACGCGGTTACAGTGGGACATCGACCGGGTAGAGCGCGACCACCCGGAGCTGAGGTTGTCGGCAATGAAAGAGATGATGGTGTAGCGGGACCCGGAGGGCGCCGACATGCCCCGACAGAACCGCGTGACCCCCGCGGGCGAGATCATCGCACACCCCGCGCGCGGCACCCTTTTCGGCAACCGCGGCTGCCTGCACGACGCGACGGGGCGGATCGTCCGCACCCACCAGGGCCGCCGCTGGATCGCCTGCGTACTGTCCTTCAAGGGTCGTCGCCGGGCGCTGCTGCAACCGGGGCGCTATACCGAACTGTTCTTCCTCGACGACCCTACCGCCCTGGCCGCCGGGCACCGCCCCTGCGCCGAATGTCGCCGGGCCGACTACAAACGCTTCCGCGACGCCTGGGCCCGGGCCTTTGGCAATCGGCCGGACGCCGACACCATGGACCGCATCCTGCACGCGGCCCGGATCGACCCCGCCAACGGCGCGCCCGTGCGCCCTGCGGCGCAATCGGACCGCCTGCCCGACGGCGCGATGGCCCTGATCGACGGCGCGCCGCACCTCGCCCGCGGGGGCGCGGCATACCCTTGGTCACCGATGGGCTACGGCGACCCGCGCCAGTGGCCGGCCGGGAACGCCGCGGTCCTGACCCCGGCACCAATCCTTGCCGTTCTCGCCGCGGGGTATGCGCCCTTCTGTCACCCCAGTGTCGCAATCATCCCGCAGGACGCGCCTGCATCGAAGGAGCCGCCGCCCTGACCCTGCCGACCGACACCGAGCGCCCCGCATCCGCGTCCCCCGGCGCGCAACGCCCGGACGCCCCCCCGCGCGACGCTCCATCCGACGGCGATGGGTTCGAGGATCACCTTGACCGCGTGATGGACGACCTCTCCGGCGGTCCCGTGGATGGCCAGGACCACATCACCCTGGGCGAGATCCTGCGGCGCATCGGCCTGCGCGGCTTCGGCCCCATCCTCGTGATCGTCTCGGGGCTATTGCTTCTGCCCATCGGCATGATCCCCGGTGTGCCCGGGGCCGTGGCGATCGTGCTTGGTCTGGTTGCCATCGAACTCGTCTCGGGCGGCAAGGCGATCCGTCTGCCCGACCGCGTGGCGCGCCTGTCGCTTCGCGCGAGCCTCATCAGCGGCACCGTCGCACGGTCCCGGCCAGTCACCCGCGCCATCGGGCGGCTCTTGCGGCCCCGCGCCGTCGCCTTCGTCACCGCGCGCGCCACGCAGGTGCTCACCGGCCTTGTCCTGGGCACCATCGCGGTGGTGATGTTCGTGGTGGGCTTCGTGCCTGGACTGCCGTTCCTTCTGGCGGTGCCGGTGTTCCTGATGGGCCTCGGCCTGACCGCCCGCGACGGGCGGGTGCTGGCGCTCGGCCTGTGCAGCATCCTTGCCCCCGCGATCTACGCGGCCCGCGCCTTCCTCTGAACGACGGTATTCCCCCGACGTTGACCCGGCGCAGGTTTTCCGATAACGGCCCGAGCATCGGCCGTTGCGCGCAAGTTTACCGGACACGCCCGGATGGCTGCGTGGGCACGCCGGACACCCGCCTAGACGCACGGGCCGCGACAGGTCCGAAACCCCGATCGGACCAAGATGACCAAGTTCACCGACCTGAAGCTGGACGCCCGCGTCCTGAAAGCCGTTGAAGACGCCGGCTACGAAACGCCCACGCCGATCCAGGCGGGTGCGATCCCCCCCGCGCTCGAAGGCCGCGATGTGCTGGGCATCGCCCAGACCGGCACCGGCAAGACCGCGTCCTTCACGCTGCCGATGATCACGCTCCTGTCCAAGGGCCGCGCGCGGGCCCGGATGCCGCGGTCCCTCGTGCTGTGTCCCACCCGGGAACTCGCCGCCCAGGTGGCCGAGAATTTCGATACCTACGCGAAACACGTCAAGCTGACCAAGGCGCTTCTCATCGGCGGCGTCAGCTTCAAGGACCAAGACGCCGCCATCGACCGCGGCGTGGATGTCCTGATCGCCACGCCCGGGCGCCTCCTCGACCATTTCGAACGCGGCAAGCTTCTCCTCACCGGCGTGCAGATCATGGTGGTGGACGAAGCCGACCGCATGCTCGACATGGGCTTCATCCCGGATATCGAGCGCATCTTCTCGCTCACCCCCTTCACCCGGCAGACCCTGTTCTTCTCAGCCACGATGGCGCCCGAGATCGAGCGGATCACCAACACCTTCCTCTCCGCCCCTGCCCGGATCGAGGTCGCGCGCCAGGCGACCGCGTCCGAAACTATCACCCAGTCCGTGGTGATGTTCCGCGCGTCCGCCAAGGACCGCCAGCCGACTGAAAAGCGCGCCCTCCTGCGCGCGCTGATCGACGCCGAGGGCGACGCCTGCACCAACGCCATCGTCTTCTGCAACCGCAAGACCGAGGTCGATGTGGTGGCGAAGTCGCTCCAGAAATACGGCTACGACGCCGCCCCCATCCACGGTGACCTGGAACAGTCCCAGCGCACACGCACGCTCGACGGCTTCCGCGAAGGCACGCTGCGCTTTCTCGTGGCCTCCGACGTCGCGGCACGTGGCCTCGACATCCCGGCCGTCAGCCACGTCTTCAACTTCGACGTGCCCTCCCACCCCGAGGATTACGTGCACCGCATCGGCCGCACGGGGCGCGCAGGACGGTCGGGCAAGGCCATCATGATCTGCACCCCGCATGACGAGAAATACCTCGACGCGGTGGAAAAGCTGATCGCCCGCCCGGTGCCGCGCGCCGACACGCCCGCCTTCACCGCACCGGCCCCGGTCGAGGGCGAGGCGACGGACGCACCGCACGAACGGCGTGGCCGCGACCGCGCACGGGGCGGCCGGGACGACCGCCGTCCGGACGGTCGCCGCGACGGGCGGCGCGAGGACCGCCCAGAGGACCGCCGCGAGGATCGCCACGCAGCCCGGGCCGACACCGCCCGCCCCGCGCCCGCCATCGCCGACCCGGTCGCCGAACCGGCACCGTCGGACACGCCCCTGCTCGCCGGGACCGACGGCCCCGCGCGCCGCGACGGCCGCCCGCCCCGCCGCGATGACCGCCGCGAGGATCGCAAGGACGACCGCAGGGACGAACGCCGCGACCACCACCGCCGCGACGATCTCGGGCCCCCCGTGGTGGGCCTCGGCGACCACCTGCCGACGTTCATCGCCATGAGCCTCGACGAACGCCGCGCGACGGGCGCGCTCTAGGAACCGCGCGTCCCCGGGCTCGCCCGTCCGCAGCGCGGGCCCTTGCCTTCATCCTTGCCCAAATACCTCGGGGGGAGGGCCGCAGGCCCCGGGGGGCAGCGCCCCCCGCCTTCGCCCGGTCGCCTCCGGTCGCCCTCAGGCCGCCAGCCGGCTGACCACCACGATCACCTCGGGCTTCTTGCCGATCTCGTCCTGCGCCGCCCGCTTGGCGATGTTGACGATTTCCTTTTCCAGCTTCTCGTCATCGCGCAGCGTCTTCTTCGCGGCGCGGCCCAGGAACCGGTTGATCTCGGTCTCCAGCACCTCAACCAGCGCCACGCGGCTGTGCCCCGTCTCGGGCAGGCCCATGCACTCGACCCAGGCATCGCCAAGGGCCGTATCATCTTCGTCCACGATCATCGTCACCACGACCAGCCCGTTCAGCGCCATGCGGATGCGGTCCCGCACCACGCCGTCCATCGCGCCGATGGCCACGTCCCCGTCGATATAGGTCCGCCCCGCCTCGACATGGTCGCAGACCGTCAGCCGGTTGCCCGACAGGTCCACCATGGTGCCGTTCGTGACCACCATGCCCGGGATCCCGTTCTCGGCCCCGAGCTTCACATGCGCCCGCAGCATCCGGTGCTCGCCGTGGTTCGGGATCAGGAACTGCGGCTTCATCAGCGCATGCACCCGCTCCAGGTCCGGGCGGTTCGCATGCCCCGACACATGGTACAGGCCGCCGCTGTCATCGACCACGTCCACGCCGATCTCGGACAGGTTGTTGACGATGCGGATCACGCCCCGCTCGTTCCCCGGGATCGTGCGGGACGAGAACAGGAACAGGTCCCCTTCCTTCAGCTCGATCCCCAGATATTTGCCCCGGCTGAGCGCGGCCGAGGCCGCGCGCCGTTCGCCCTGGCTGCCGGTCACCAGGAGCATCAGGTGCTCGCGCGGGATGTCGGCGGCTTCCTCGGGCGCGAGGGTCCGCGGGAAATCGGTCAGCACGCCCGTCTCCACCGCGGCACTGACCATCTTGCGCATGGCCCGCCCCATCAGGACGATGGACCGCCCCGCAGCCTGCCCGGCTTCGGCCAGCGTCTTAAGCCGCGCGATGTTCGACGCAAAGGTCGTCGCCACGACCATGCCCTTGGCCCCTGCGACCAGCCCGTGGATGTTGTCCACGATCGACGCTTCCGACCGGCCCGGATGCGCGACGGCGACGTTCGTGGAATCGCAGACCAGTGCGCGGACCCCGGGTGCCGCGACCTCGGCCCAGAGCGCCTCGTCGAACGGCTCGCCCACCACGGGCGTCGGGTCGATCTTGAAGTCCGCCGTATGCACCACGCGGCCCGCGGGCGTGTCGATCACCAGGGCCGATGTCTCGGGGATCGAGTGCGACACGGGCAGGAAGCCCACCGTGAACGGACCGGCCTCGACCCGCTCGGGCCACTTGCCCGTGGTCACCACCTCCTGCACGTCGTGGTCGTGCTCCTCCATCTTCAGCCGCGCCAGATAGGCGGTGAAGGGGCGGGCATACATCTTGGCCTTCAGCCGATGCCACAGCCAGCCGACCGCGCCCACGTGGTCCTCGTGCGCGTGGGTGATGAAGATCGCCTCGATCCGGTCGCGGCGTTCCTCCAGCCAGCGGATGTCGGGCAGGATCAGTTCGACGCCAGGCGTGCCGTCCATGTCGGGGAACGTCACGCCCAGATCGACCACGATCAGGCGCTCGCGCCCCGGCGGCCCATAGCCATAGACGTAGCAGTTCATCCCCACTTCGCCGGACCCGCCCAAGGGCATGTAGATCAGGCGGTCCCGGGCGGCGGCAGCGTTCATGCGGGGGTCGTCTCCAGATTGTAGCGGTGGATCACGGTCAGGCCGTGCATGGTCAGATCATCCTCGATCCGGTCGAACAGCACATCGCCCGTTCCGAACAGGGGCGCAAGGCCCCCGGTCCCGATGATCCGCATGGGCCGGTCGTATTCGCCCCGGATGCGGTCGCAGATGCCGCGCACGAGGCCCACGTAGCCCCAGAAGATGCCCGACTGCATGCAGGCAACCGTGTTTGTCCCGATCACCGCCTGGGGCTTCGTCACATCCACATGCGGCAGCGCCGCGGCCGCCTGGTGTAGGGCCTCGAGCGAGGTATTGACCCCCGGCGCGATCACACCCCCCACATAGGCGCCATCCGCGGCCACCACGTCGAACGTCGTCGCGGTGCCGAAATCGACCACGATCAGGTCGCCGCCATGCCGGTCGAACGCGCCGGCCGTGTTCACCAGCCGGTCGGGCCCCACCTGTGTGCCCGCATCCACCCGCGGGGCTTTGGGCAACCGGCAGTCAGGCTTGCCCACGACCAAGGGCCGCGTGTTGAAGTACCGGTCCGACAGGACGCGCAGGTTGAACACCACCCGGGGCACGGTCGAGGAGATGATCACCGCGTCGATGTCGAGCGGCACCTTGCGGTGCGCCATCAGGCTGGACAGCCAGACGAAGTACTGGTCCGCCGTCCGCTGCCATTCGGTCGATGTGCGGAAGGTCGCAAGGAAACTGGTCCCGTCCCAGACGCTGAACACGGTGTTGGTGTTGCCGCAGTCGATGCACAGAAGCATCCCCTGCCCCCCTTCTTCAGAAATAGACGTCCGCCGCGGGGATCACGCGCCGCCCCTCGGCCGTGTCGAGGATCAGGTTGCCGGCCATGTCGATGCTGTCGAAGC
>DBBA01000182.1 GCA_002291955.1 Rhodobacteraceae bacterium UBA996
TCGCCAACCGCGGCGAGATCGCGCTGCGGGTGATCCGCGCCTGCCGCGAGATGGGCATCCGCTCGGTCGCCGTCCATTCCACCGCCGACGCCGACGCCATGCATGTCCGCATGGCCGACGAGGCCGTCTGCATCGGCCCGCCGCCGTCCCGGCAAAGCTACCTGAACTTTCCCGCGATCATCTCGGCCTGCGAGATCACGGGCGCCCAGGCGATCCACCCGGGCTACGGCTTCCTGTCGGAAAACGCGGCCTTCGTGCAGATCGTCGAAGACCACGGCCTCACCTTCATCGGCCCATCGGCCGAACACATCCGCCTGATGGGCGACAAGATCACCGCCAAGGACACCGCGAAATCGCTCGGCATCCCGGTGGTGCCGGGGTCCGACGGTGGCGTGCCCGACGCGCCCGCCGCCCGCCGCATCGCTGCCGACATCGGCTATCCCGTCATCGTCAAGGCGACCGCAGGCGGCGGCGGGCGCGGCATGAAGGTCGCGCGCAGCGACGCCGACATCGACACCGCCTTTGGCACCGCCCGCTCGGAAGCCAAGGCGGCCTTCGGCAACGACGAGGTCTATATCGAGAAGTACCTCGGCCGCCCCCGCCACATCGAGATCCAGGTGTTCGGCGATGGCCGCGGTGGCGCGGTCCACCTCGGCGAACGCGACTGTTCCCTTCAGCGCCGCCACCAGAAGGTGCTGGAAGAAGCCCCCGGCCCCGCGATCAGCCCGGCCGAACGCGACCGCATCGGCACCATCTGCGCGAACGCGGTCGCAAAACTCGGCTACCGCGGCGCGGGCACGATCGAGTTCCTGTACGAGGACGGCCAGTTCTACTTCATCGAGATGAACACCCGCCTGCAGGTCGAACACCCGGTGACCGAGGCGATCTTCGGTGTCGACCTCGTGCGCGAGCAGATCCGCGTGGCGGAAGGCTACCCGCTCTCTTTCGCCCAGTCCGACCTGACGATCAACGGCCACGCGATCGAGGTCCGGATCAACGCCGAACGCCTGCCGAACTTCGCTCCCTCGCCGGGGCGCATCTCGCAGTACCACGCGCCCGGGGGCCTGGGCGTGCGGATGGATTCGGCGATCTACGACGGCTATTCGATCCCGCCCTACTACGACAGCCTGATCGGCAAGCTGATCGTCCACGGCCGCGACCGGCCCGAGGCCATCGCCCGCCTGCGCCGCGCGCTTGGCGAGCTGATCGTGGACGGCATCGACACCACGATCCCGCTGTTCCGCCAGCTTCTGGACGATCCCGCGGTGCTCAGGGGCGACTACGACATCCACTGGCTGGAACGCTGGCTGGCCGACAACCTCACCTGATCCGGCGGATTGCACGACGGCGCCGCCCGGCGCACCCTGGGCCATGTCAGGACGAATCGCACCCCAGCCGGCCGAGCCGCTGACCCCCGAACTGATGCTCCAGGCCTATGCCGCGGGCATCTTCCCGATGGCCGAACGGCGCGACGCGCCCGATGTCGTCTGGGTCAGCCCGCGCTTCCGCGGCGTCTTTCCGCTGGGGGCCTTCCACGTCTCGCGCTCCCTGCGCCGGCGCATCCTGCGCGGCGGCTTCGACGTGCGCCTCGACCACGATTTCGCCGCCACCGTGACCGCCTGCGCCGACCGGCCCGAGACCTGGATCAGCCCCCCGCTGTTCGACGTCTACGCCCGGCTCCACGCCCTTGGCCACGCCCATTCGGTCGAGGTCTGGGTGGACGGGCGCATGGTCGGCGGCGTGTTCGGCCTTGTCATGGCGGGCGCCTTCTTCGGCGAAAGCATGTTCAGCCGCGACACCGACGCGTCCAAGATCGCGCTGGCCTGGACAGTGGACCGCCTGCGCCTGTGCGGCTTCACGCTATTCGACACGCAGTTCCTGACCCCCCACCTCGCCAGCCTCGGGGCCGAGGAGATCGCCCGCGCCGACTACCTGCGCCGCCTGTCGCGCGCGCTTGCCACCGATGCCGACTGGGACGCCGCAGGTCCGCCCGCCGACCCTCAGGGCGTGGTGCAGCGGCTGACCCAGACGTCGTAGCGCGGGTCGTCAAGCGCCGACAGCGCGGGCGACGACGCGATCATCCAGCCCGTGAACTGCGGCGCCGCGGCGCCCTGCCGCATCACCATCACATGGGCAAAGGCGTCGCCCGCCGGGTTGTCCGACGGATAGCGGCATTCGTCCAGCTGCACGGTGATGCGCCCGAAGGTGGCCGACTGCCCGGTGGCCAGCGTCAGGTCGCGCACCTCGCCCGACAGCTTGTCGAGCGCGTGCAGGACCGCGCCGGTCGCCGCGGTCACGGAGATGCGCGGGGCCTCGGGGGGCGGGGTCGCCATGGCCGGGCGGCGCAACACACCCGGACTTTCCGGCGTCGCGTCCAGCACCAGCTCGCCCGGCTGCAAGTCGCGCGGCTGCTCCAGGATCGGTGCCGGTTCCGCAAAGGGATCGAACACCGGCATCTCGTCGGGCGACAGGAACGTCGCCCCGTCGGGAAGGGCCCCGTCGCCCGATGGCGCCAGATCGGGGCGCAGGTCCGCGGGCGGCGGCGGCGGCGGGCGCTGCCCGGCGTCCTGCGCGACGGCCCCCTGCGCCATCACCGCGATCGCCGCCAGAACCAGCGCGACGGGCGCCGTCCCGGTCACGGGGTCGCCCCTTCGCCCTCGCCGGTCACGAAGCGCAACAACAGCGTCACCAGGCTGACCGATCCCTGCGTGTCCACGATCTCGGCCCCGGGTTCCAGGTTGAACGGCGACCCGCCGGGCCGCAGCTCCAGGAAGTTGCCGCCCAGCAGCCCCTCGGACGAGATCAGGGCCGCGGTATCCTCGGGCAGGGCGATCCCGTCGGCGACCGTGAACCGCGTATCGGCCCGGAACGTCCCGGGGTTCAGGGAAATCGCCGTCACGGTCCCCACCTTGACGCCCGCCAGCCGCACGTCGGTGCCCACCGTGATGCCGTCGGCACTGCGGAAACTCGCCGTCATCTCGTAGGCGGGCGCGCTGCCCCCCGCCAGCCCGGCGACCTGGCCCGCATAGACCATGAACCCCAGTGCCGCGGCCAGCACGACCCCGCCCGTCACGATCTCGGTGCTCGTGCCTGCCATGGTGGGCCTACTCCGGCGTCCACGCCTCGTAGTCGCGCCGCGGCGCAGGCTCGGCCCGGCGCAGCGACCCCGGCGGGACATAGGCCGCGGGCGTGCCCGTCAGGTTCTCGAGATGCGGTTTCACGCAGGCCTTGCGGGGCAGGGGGGCCTCGTGCGG
>DBBA01000065.1 GCA_002291955.1 Rhodobacteraceae bacterium UBA996
ACCTTGGGGTCGGAGAACGTGGTCTTCCGCCCGCCTTCGGTCTGACCCAGGATCGGCGTCACCTCGGACCCGGCATAGGTCGTGGCCACCGCCACCTGCGGCAGGCCGGTGCGCCAGCCGATGGCCTTGCCCAGGCCCGTGGTGGACCCGCCGCCGATGGCGACCGTGCAGTCGGCGCCGGTCGCGGCCACCTGACGCAGGGCATCGTCGGTCACCTCCACCGGCGTGTGCATCGCCGCACCGGTGTAGGTCCCGGCGGCGAGCGGCCCGAGCAGATCGGCTGCACGCTGCGCCTCGGCGGCTTGGTTGGGCGTGGACAGCACCAGCGCGCGGGAGCACCCCAGCGCCCGCACCTCGTCCGGCAGCGCGGCCAGCGCACCCGCGCCGAAGCGCACGCGGGATGCGTTCTGGCGCAGGACGAACGGCGGCATGGCTGCGGTCATCGATGTCCTCCCCGAGCCACCATACCCAGCGCAACGCGCAAATTGATCGAATTGCCGCTGCGCTATATAACGCGATGTTATGAAGCTGGATGCGCGCCACCTGGAACTGCTGGCCGCCGTCGTGGAACACGGCGGATTGACCGAAGGCGCCGCGGCCTTGGGCAAGTCGCAGCCGAGCGTGTCGCGCACGCTTGGCGCGCTCGAGGCGCGGGTGGGCCAGCCCCTGTTCGTGCCCGGCCGCCGCCCCTTGCAGCCGACCGACCTGGGCCGGTCGCTGGCCGAACAGGGCGCGGCGATCCTGCGCGCGTCCCGCGCGGCGGGCGATACGGTGGACCGCTATCGCCACGGCCGGTCGGGCGAGGTGCGGATCGGCGGGACCCCGTTCTTCATGGACGGCGTGGTGTCGGGGATGATCGCCGAGTTCCAGATGCAGAACCCCGATGTCCGCATCCGCCAGTCCTACGACTATGCCCCTGACCTGATGCGCCAGATCGCCGAGGGCACGCTGGACCTCGGCATCTGCCCGGTCCGCCCCGACACGGTGCCCGAGAGCTTTGCCTTCACCCCGATCCTTGCGGGCCGCAATGTCGTGGCCTGCCGCAAGGGGCACCCGTTGCTGACCCGGCGCGGCGTGCTGACCGAGGAGATCTTCCGCTATCCTTGGATCGCCCCACCGGCGGACAGCCCGCTTTACGCGGACCTGAAGCTGACGCTGGCGGCGCTGGGGGCGCAGGATTTCAAGATCGGGTTCTCGGGCGGGACGCTGGCCAGCGTGTTCGCGATCCTGAACGGGTCGGATGCGCTGACGGTGCTGCCCTATTCGGTGGTGTTCCTGACCGGGCGGCGGAACGACATCGCTTCCCTGCGGATCCGCATCAACCACCCGGACCGCGACCTAGGCCTGCTGCGCCGCCGCGGCGCCGACCCGTCGCCCGCGACGGACCGCTTCCGCCAGTTCATCGAGACGCGGTTCCGGCAACTGTCGCAGGTGATCCTGCACAGCGAGCAGATCGCCCTGTGGCGCGGGGCGGATGACCGGCCGCAGCGCGACCGGGCCTAGCGACCGGGCCCTTGGCGGGTGGAGCCCTAACGGGTGGGCAGGGCGGCGCAGTGGGCGCCCCCTGCGGCCTGGCCCGACCCCAACGCCAGCAGGGGCGGTGCGCGGAACGGGTTCGGCGCCGCGCTGACCGTCGCGTCAAGCATCAGAAGCCCCGCGACCATCAGCGCCGCCGCGGCCATCACCACGGCACGGGTCATGGTCGCGCCTCCAGTCCCAGGGAGGGGCGGACCTTGATGCCGACCCAGGCCCCGGCAAAGGCTGCCGCGAACCAGACCCAGCCGTGCAGGCTGCCCGTCGAGATGCCGCTGAAGAAGGCGCCGACATTGCACCCGAAGGCCAGGCGCGAGGAGTAGCCCAGCGCCAGCCCGGCGACCATGACGGTGACCCAGGCTCGGACCGGCAGGCGCGGGATGGGTTGGCGGTAGCCCTGTCGCCACGTCGCCACCAGGAACGCGCCGCCCATCAGCCCCAGGTTCGTCAGCGACGTGGGATCGGTCAGGATGCTCTGGTCCAGCCGCAGGGCGTTTCCGGGCGCGGCCCAGAAGCCGACCGCGGCGACATCCGCCCCTAGCGCCTGCGC
The DNA here is from genome assembly GCA_002291955.1 of Rhodobacteraceae bacterium UBA996. Taxonomy (GTDB): domain Bacteria; phylum Pseudomonadota; class Alphaproteobacteria; order Rhodobacterales; family Rhodobacteraceae; genus UBA996. Next base: position 2,084 of record DBBA01000065.1, read on the forward strand.
GGCCTTGGCTCCCCACAGGCCCAGCCCGTAGACAACGCCCCACGGCTGGCCCGCCACCACAAGGTTGGCCAGCGCGAACGCGGCAAGCAGCGCGGCGGCAACCCACAGTCGCGCGGGCAGGCGGCGCTTGTCAGGGGTGGCCAGAAACAGAAGGACCAGTGCCACGATGGCAAGACCCGCGAGGGTCGCCGCCACGCCGGTCGAGCCGGACAGTGCCACGACCGGCAGCGTGCCGAGATCGGTCCACCAGAACAGATGCGACGCGCCAAGGAAGCTGCCCAGCACGAAGAACGGCAGCGCCAGCACCGCGACGGGGTTGCCCGACCCTGCGTTCACCAGCGTGCCCGACCCGCAGGCCAGGACCAGTTGCATCGCCCCGCCGAACACGAAGGCAGCGCCGACCATCGCCAGACCGACCGGCGCATGGGCGCCCGCAAGCTCGGTCCCGTTGGCGGTAATGAGCGGGATCGCGACCACCGCTACCAGCCCGATCGCCAGAAGCTGCGCCAGGATCCCGCGCGGATCGCGCTGCACGATCATCGCGCGCCACGGTCCGGCGAAGCCGAAGCGCAGACCTTCCAGCGTCACGCCCAGGCCAAGGCCCACGAGAAACAGCAGCCCGAACCGCGCCCCGGCCGTGGTGGCGATGGCAAAGGCCACCCCCAGTGCCACGACCGCCAGCACGGCACCTGCCAGAACAGACGTCAGACGGATGGCGCCCGCGGCAGGACCGGCCGCAGGCGCCGCCGGGGCGGCATCAGAAGACATCGGTGATCTGCTGCCAGACCCGCTTCAGCGGACCCGGAACGTTGGCCATCGGGTGTCCCGCATTGGACCAGCCCACCATCGATTCGGGATAAAGCCGCACGTTCTCGATCCCGGCCAATTCGCTCAGCGCGAACCAGTTGGTCGCGGCCCAGTGACCGGTGTTGCAGAACGAGATCAGGCCCGCGTCATCGGTGTATCCCGCGTCCTGGGCCAGGGTCCGCGCGGCGGCGGCATCGACGATGGCCGGCCCTCCGCGGAACCAGTTCGAGTGGGTGAAGAACTGCGATTGCGGCAGGGTGCCGGGGCGCGCCGCCGCGGCGTGGGCCTCGTCGCCGCGCCAGAAGGATTCGGGGCGCGCGTCGATCAGGGTGGCGGTCGTGTCGCCTTCGACCACGGCCAGAACGTCGGCCTCGGTGGCCAGCCAGCGGTCCGAGAAGGCCACGGTAAAGTCGCTCGGCGTCGGCGCCACGGCGTCGGTGGTCAGGGCCAGCCCTTCGGCCTGCCACGCGGCGATGCCCCCGTTCAGGATCGCAAGGTTGCTGACGCCGCTGGATTTCAGCGTCCAGTAGACCCGGGCCGCTGACCCGAAGTCGGTCTCGTTGGCGCCCTGGTGGACGATCACCGTGGGCCGGTCGGCCGTCACGCCCAGCGATTGCAGCACCCGCGTCAGGTCGGCTTCCGAGGGAAGCTGGCCCGGGTTGCCCTCGGGGCCACGGAACAGCGCGTAGGGGGCGCTGACCGCCCCGGCGATGTGGCCTGCGGCAAAGGTCCCGGGCTGATCGGTCGCGCCGACGGCACGGACATCAAGGATCAGGGGCTGGTCCGCGGACAACAGCGCCGACAGGTCGGCCGGCGTGACAAGCGGCGACAGCGCGGTCTGGGCGACGGCATGGCCGGCAAGTCCAATCACGACGGCAGCGACGGCAGCGATGCGCAGGGGCATGGCGACGACTCCTTGCAGGGGAACGGCATGGACCCCGGATATGGCGAGGATCGGCACGCTTCAACCGGTCCGGCTGCGCCGACAGTCACGATCTGCGGAACACGCTTCCCGCGCTGACGGGACAACCGCGCAGGCTATTTCCCCGGCCCCGGCGGGACGGCAACGCCATCCCGGGCCGTGGCCCGCGCGTGAACGGTCGTCCCTTTTTGCTGAAGGCCGCGGATCCTGCTGGCGCCCTCGGCGAGCCGGCCCCGCGTCCACATCCGCCCGGATCACGGACCGGTCACGACGCCGCGATGTCCGCCGTGGGCGCGTAACGTCGCGCGGTCGCTGCGCGAAACGGCTTCTGGCTGACATCTGCGCCAGTCCGTTCAACCGGGAGACCCGCCGTGACCGTCCGCGACCTGTTCCTTTCCGCTGCCCTGGCTGCCGTCCTGGCCGCAGCCGCACCCGGCCTTGCCGTCGCCGGCGAGCAGTATGTCGATGCGACCGGGTTCGCCGTGTCGGGCCATGATGTTGTGTCCTACTTCGACCTGCCGCAGTCGGTCGTCGGTCAGCCGCAACCCGCGCCCCTGCCGGGGTCGGCCCTGATCACGGCCGACTACAACGGCGCGCGGTTCGCCTTTGCGTCCGAGGCCAACCGCGCCCGGTTCCTGGCCGATCCGGCGGCCTTTGTCCCGCAGTACGACGGGCATTGCGCCTATGGTGTCGCGCAGGGCGGCAAGGTGCCGGGCAATCCGCTGCTCTGGCGGATCGTCGATGGCAAGCTGTACCTGAACATCACCCGCAACGTCGTGGGGTTCTGGGAGGCCGACATTCCCGGCAACCTTTCGCGGTCGCAGGCGAACTGGCCCGGGATCGAACCCGCTGCTGCTTCCGGCATGGCGATTCCCGACTTCACGTCGGCGGCCCCCGTCGGGGGCTGACGCGTCGGGCAGGACGGGCGTGGGAGACGGGCGGGCCACGGTGACGGGGCGGGTCACTTCCGCGTAACCTTGCCCGCAAGCCCCGCGCGACGTGTAACGATCACCGTGCAAGGCGCGACCCGCAGTCATGCGTTGCCGCCGCGGTGCCGTGGTCGTCCAACGGAAAGCTGACAAGAGTGCAGGAGCGGACCGCCAATGCCCCAAGCCCATGACCTGAGCGGCCTTCCGACGACGCTGCCGCCCGACGGGATCGGCAGCTGGAACCGGGTGATCCACGGCATCCTCTCCCACGCCGCCGCGACGGGGCCTGATCTTGCCGCGGTCCTGGCGGCAAGTCCCGGGTTCGCGCTGGGGCATGCGGTGCGCGGCCTGTCATGTCTGCTGCTGGCGCGGGCCGAGATGGTGGCCGTGGCGCGCGCGGCGCATGACACGGCCCTGGCCGCGCTGCGCGACAGTGGCGCAACCCCGCGCGAGGCCGCGTTCGTCCATGCGCTGGGCGACTGGCTGGACGGTCGGCCGACCCGCGCGGCCGCGCGGCTTCAGATCGTGCTGGACCACTTTCCGCGCGACGCGCTGGCGATGAAGATGCTGCAGGCGATCCACTTCATCATGGGGCGGCCGCAGTCCATGCGCGCCTCCGTCGAAGGGGTGCTGGGCGCCTGGGGCGATCACCCCGCGCGCGGCTACCTGCTCGGGTGCCATGCCTTCACGCTCGAGGAGACCGGCGAATTCGCCCTGGCGGAACGGACCGGACGCGCCGGGGTGGACCTGGCGCCCGACGACGCCTGGGGTCTGCATGCGGTCGCCCATGTCTATGACACGACCGGGCAGTCCCGGGCGGGGCTTGACTGGCTCTCGGGGCGCGAGGGGGCCAGGGTCCACTGCAACAATTTCCGCTACCATGTCTGGTGGCACCGGGCGCTTCTGCACCTTGACCTTGGCGAGTACGACCGGGTGCTGGCGCTGTATGACGCCGAGATCCGGGCCGACCGGACCGACGACTACCGCGACATCGCGAACGCCGCGTCGCTTCTGGCGCGGCTGGAACTGGAGCGGGTGGATGTGGGCGCGCGGTGGGACGAGCTTGCCGACCTGGCCGAGGCGCGCACGCGCGACGGCTGCCTGGCCTTTGCGGACCTGCACTATGTGCTGGCCCTGTGTGGCGGCGGGCGGGACGAGTCGGCGTCGGCCCTGGTCGCCCGGATGGAGGCGGACGGGCGGAAACAGGGCGAGGCGCAGCGGATCATCGCCCATCCCGCCCGTGATGTGGCACGGGGATTGCAGGCCTTTGCCCGGGGGGACTATGCCTTGGCCTGGGCCCATCTGCGCGGCGCGCGGGCCGAACTTCCGTCCATCGGGGGAAGCCATGCCCAGCGCGACGTGTTCGACCGGATCGCGATCGAGGCCGCCCTGCGCGCCGGTGCGCTCGGCGCGGCCGAGGACCTGATGCGCGACCGCACCAGTCGCCGCGGCGGGCGGATGGATGGCTTCGCCCGCGCCCGTCGCAGCGCCGCCGGCCCGGTCAGGGCACGGGCGGTGTAGCGTGCCGCCGGCCGGGTCTCCTGTCCGCGCACGCGACCCGCGGCTGGATTTCTTCCGCGGTGTGGGGATGTTCATCATCCTGATCGCCCACATCACGAACAATCCCTGGACGCTGTGGATCCCGGCCCGTTTCGGCTTCTCGGACGCGACCGAGATGTTCGTGTTCTGCTCGGGGATGGCATCGGCGCTGGCCTTTGGCGCGGTCTTCGCGCGGGCAGGCTGGCTGATGGGGGCACTGCAGATCGCGTTCCGGGTCTGGCAGGTCTACTGGGTGCACCTGGGCGTGTTCTTCGTGACGCTGGTGCTGATGCTCGCGCTGAACGCCACGCAGGTCTTCCCGCGGGACGAGGTGCGGGCCCTGAACCTGTATCCGTTCCTGAACAACACCGGGCCGAACCTGATCGGCCTGATGACGCTGACCTATGTGCCGAACTACTTCGACATCCTGCCGATGTACCTGGTCATCCTGGCGCTGATCCCGGTCATGGTGGCGCTGGCGCGGGTGGATGTCCGGCTGGCGCTGGGGTTCAGCGTGCTGCTGTGGGTTGCCGGGTCAACGGGGCTGAACCTTCCGGCCGAGTTGTGGTTCGCGAACGGGTCGGACCGGACGTGGTTCTTCAACCCCTTCGCGTGGCAGCTGGTGTTCTTCACCGGCTTCGCGCTGATGGCGGGCTGGCTGCCGGCCCCGCCGGTCCGGCCGTGGCTGGTCGGCCTGGCGCTGGCGGTGGTGGTCCTGTCGGTGCCCTTTGCCTGGCACAAGGTCATCGGCGCGTCCGAGTTCGTGCGGGATTGGCGGATGCAGTGGTCGGTCCTGTTCGACAAGTCCGACTTCGGCATCCTGCGCTATGTGCATTTCCTTGCGCTGGCCTACCTTGCGTGGGTCGCGGCGGGGCCGGGCGGTGCCCGGCTGCGCCGGGAAGGACTTGCGGGGGCGGTCGTCGCGGTCGTGTCGCAGGTGGGGCAGCAGTCGCTGGCCGTCTTTGCCGCCTCGATGGTGCTGGCCCGGGTCCTGGGCGCGGTCCTGAACCTGGCCGGTGGCGGCGCGCTGGCCGCGCTGGCGGTGAACCTGGCCGGATTTGCGGCCGTCATCGCGGTGGCGCGGTCGACGGCGTTCTTCAAGCGCAAGCCGTGGAAGGTGGCCGCCCAGGCCACGCAGGCCCCGCAGGCGCCGCCGCAGACCCCGCGGCAACCCGTGCCATCCGCGTCTCCGGTCCTGCCGACATGATGCGGGGCCTTGCCGTCGCGCTGGCCGGCATCGTCTGGTCCGCAGCAGCCCATGCGGGCTGCGGTCCGGACCCCGGACCCTGCGTGATCGCCAGCGGCACCTACCACGTCGCACTGCCGCCCTCGGGGGCCGGTGCGCCTGCGGTGGTCTTCCTGCATGGCTTCGGCGGATCGGGCGAGGGCAGCCTGTCCAGCACCGGCCTGGTCGATGCGCTGCACGCGCGCGGCTACGCGGTCATTGCACCGGACGGGCTGCCGCGGCCGGACCGCACCGAGCGGGGCTGGGCGTTCCACCCCGACCGCCCCGGACCGCGGGACGAGGTCGCGTTCCTGTCCGCCGTGGCCGATGATGCCGCGGCGCGGTTCGGCCTGGACCGGGGCGCCATGCTTCTGTCCGGGTTTTCCATCGGCGGGTCGATGACGACCTATCTGGCCTGCGCCGCGCCTGCCGCATTCCGCGCCTATGCGCCCGTGGCCGGCAGCTTCTGGCGCCCGCATCCGGCCGCATGCAGCGGACCGGCGGCGCTGTTCCACCTGCATGGCTGGACCGACGGCACCGTGCCGTTGGAAGGGCGGGTGCTGCGCAGCGGGATTGCCCAGGGCGATGTCTTTGCGGCGCTGGAGCTCTGGCGGCGCACCGATGGCTGCGCGCTGCGGCCTGATGCCTTTGCCGTGCGGGGCGACGTGCAGGTGCGCAGCTGGACGACCTGCGGATCGGGCGCGCGTCTGGACTTCGGCCTGCACCCGGGCGGCCACACGGTTCCGCCCGGCTGGGCCGACATGGCCATCGACTGGTTCGAAGCGCTGCCCTGAGCGGCGCAACCCGCTGCCCCCGTCACGCGCCCCTCTTGCGAACCCCTCGCAAGTTCCTTGACTGTTGCGAGTGCCTCGCAATATCATCTTGGCAATCACCCGTCCTGACCTATGTCCGCTGCCAGGAGCCACCCCATGCTGCCGTCCCGTCGCACCCTGCTTGCTGCCGCCCTTGCCCTGTCCCTGCCCGCGGGCCCCCTTGTCGCGCAGGACCGCCTGTCGGTCGTCGCCACCACCGCGATGATCGCTGATGCCGCGCAACAGGTGGGCGGCGACCTGGTCGAGGTGACGACCCTGATGGGGCCGGGCGTCGATCCCCACGCCTATCGCCAGACGCGGACCGATATCGTGGCGCTGGCGGCCGCGGACCTCGTGCTGTGGAACGGCCTGTACCTGGAAGCACAGATGGAGGAATTCCTGACCGACCTCGGCCGGGACAAGCCTGTGGTCGCCGTGGCCGAAGCCGTGCCGCAGAACCTGCTGATCGGGTCCGAGGACTATGAGGGCCGGTTCGATCCGCACCTGTGGATGAACCCCGGCCTGTGGTCGCGCGTGGTGCTGTCTGTCCGTGACGCGATGATCGCCGCCGCGCCCGAGAGCGAGGCCGCCTTTGCCGCCAATGCCGACGCCTATCTGGCCGACCTGCAGGCGCTCACCGCCTATGCCGCCGAGGTGCTGGCCTCGGTGCCCCCGGAAAGCCGTATCCTGCTGACCTCGCACGATGCGTTCAACTACTTCGGCAACGCCTACGGGTTCGAGGTGGTGGGCATCCAGGGCATCTCGACCGAAAGCGAGGCCGGGCTGCAGCGCATCGCCGAACTCGTGGACCTGCTGATTGAACGCGACATCCGGGCGGTGTTCGTGGAAACATCGGTGTCGGACCGCAACATCCGCGCGCTGGTCGAAGGGGCGGCGGCCGCCGGGCACGAGGTCGTCATCGGGGGCGAGCTGTTCTCGGACGCGATGGGCGAACCGGGCACCTATGAGGGGACCTACATCGGCATGATCGATTCGAACGTGACCACGGTTGCCCGCGCACTGGGCGGTGTGGCGCCCGATGCCGGAATGCGCGGGCTGCTGAATTGACCGCAACCGCGCCGATCCGTGGTGAAGCCCCGGCGCTGGTCGCCCGCGACGGACAGGCCCCGCGCCCCGACAGCGTCCCCATCGACGCGCCGCTCGCCCTGCGCGGGGTGACGGTGTCCTATGGCGACCGGCCAGCGGTCTTCTCGGTGGACGCAACCTTTCCGTCCCGGGCGATGGCCGCTATCGTCGGGCCGAACGGGGCGGGCAAGTCCACGCTTCTCAAGGCCGCGCTGGGGGTCATCCCGCGCCTGTCGGGCGAGGTGCACGTCTATGGCCAGCCCATCGACCAGGCCCGCGCCCGCATCGCCTATGTCCCCCAGCGTGCCAGCGTGGACTGGGATTTCCCCACGACCGCCCTTGATGTGGTGCGGATGGGGCTGTACCGCCGCGTGGGTCTGTTTGGCCGGATGTCCGGGGCGATGACCGACCGGGCGCGCGCCTGTCTGGACCGGGTGGGCATGGCCGATTTCGGCAACCGCCAGATCGGTCAGTTGTCGGGCGGCCAGCAGCAGCGGGTGTTCCTGGCCCGCGCCCTGGCGCAGGACGCCGACCTGTACCTGCTGGACGAGCCCTTTGCCGGGGTCGATGCCGCGACCGAACGCGCAATGATCGACGTGCTGCACGGGCTCAAGGCCTCGGGCAAGGCCGTCGTCGCGGTACACCATGACCTCGCGACGGTGCGCGACTACTTCGACCATGTGTTCCTGATCAATGTCCGCCGCATCGCCGAGGGGCCAGTCGCCAGTACCTTCACCGCCGCCAACCTGCAGGCGACCTATGGCGGGCGGCTGGCGGCCACGCATCTGGATACGCTGGACCTGGCCACCGCTGCGCCATGAACGCCCTGCTCGACGCCCTGACCCTGCAGGCCGGATACAACGCCGCGCTGGTGGCGGTGGGCGCGGGGCTTCTGGGCTTTGCCGCCGGGTCGTCCGGCACGCTTCTTGTCCTGCGCAAGCGCGCGCTGGTGTCCGATGCCGTCGCCCATGCCACGCTGCCGGGCGTGGCGCTGGCCTTCATGGCGATGGTCGCGCTGGGGGGCGACGGGCGCAGCCTGCCGGGCCTGTTGCTGGGGTCGGCCGTCACCGCCGGGATCGGGCTTCTGCTGGTGGAAGCGATCACCCGCCGCACCCGCCTGCCCGAGGATGCCGCCATCGGCGCGGTCCTTGGCACCTTCTTCGGGTTCGGCGTGGTGCTGCTGACCGTCGTCCAGACCATGAGCGCCGGGCGGCAGGCGGGGCTCGAGGGGTTCCTTCTGGGCTCCACTGCCGGGATGCTGTTCGAGGATGCCGTGGTGATCGCCGTCGGCGGTGCGCTGGCCGTGGCGGCGACCTGGGTGATGCGCCGGCCGATGACGCTGGTGGCCTTTGACAGCGATTATGCGGCGTCGCTGGGGTACGACGTGCGGCGCATCGACCTGATGATGATGGGGCTGGTCATGGCCGTCACCGTCATCGGGCTGAAGCTCGTGGGGCTGGTGCTGATCGTCGCCCTCTTGATCATCCCGGCCGTGACCGCCCGGTTCTGGTCGGACCGGTCTGGCCATGTGATCTGGATTGCCGGGGGCCTTGGCGGGACCGCGGGCTATGTGGGCGCCGCGATCTCGGCCTCGGCCCCGGCGCTGCCGACCGGGCCGGTCATCGTGCTGGTCGCGGCGGGGCTGTTCGCGGTGTCGCTTTTGCTGGCGCCCGTGCGGGGCGTACTGGCCGCGGTCCTGCGCCGCCGCCGGTTCGCCCTGCGGGTGCACCGCCGTCAGGGCCTGCTGGCCATCGCCGCGCGGCACACGATCCGCGAACCCTTCACCCTGCGCCTGCTGGTGCGCGAGGGGCTGGTGCGCCCCGATGGCGTGCCGACCGACGCGGGCCGCGCCCAGGCGGCCAGGGTCGTCCGCGACGAGCGCCGCTGGGACATCGCCCGCGAGATCCACCAGGATGCCGGGCTGACCGGCCGCTACGACGGGCTGACCCCGATCGAGCAGGTCTTCACCCCCGACGAGATCGCCGAATTCGACCGCCGCCTTGGTCCCCCCGTCGCCGTGGGGGCCGCGTGATGGGCGCCGAGTTCGTCCAGTTCTCGCTGACCCCCATCCTGATCGGGGTGCTGGCCGCCATCTCCTGCGCGCTGCCGGGCAACTTCCTAATCCTGCGGCGGCAGGCGCTGGTGGGGGACGCGATCAGCCACGTCGTGCTGCCGGGGATCGTCGTCGCGTTCCTGCTGACCGGGGTGGTCGCGACCGTGCCGATGCTGCTGGGGGCCGGGGGGGCCGCGGTGGTGGCCGTGATCCTGATCGAGGCGGTGCGGCGCCTGGGCCGGATCGAGCCCGGGGCGGCGATGGGCGTGGTCTTCACCACCATGTTCGCCGGGGGCGTCCTGTTGCTGGAGCAGTCCGATACCAGCCGGGTCCATCTGGATGTGGAGCATGCGCTGATGGGGAACCTGGAGTCGCTCATCTGGTTCCGGGCGGACGGGTGGGGGTCGCTGCTGGACCCCGTCGCGCTGGCCGACCTGCCCGAGGAACTGGGTCGCATCGCGGTCGTGTGCCTGATGATGGTGGTCCTGACGTGCGTGTTCTGGCGCTGGCTGAAGATCGCGACCTTTGACGAGGGGTTTGCCCGGTCCCTGGGGATCCCCGCGGCGGCGGTGGGGTTCGGGCTGGTTGTGGCGGCGGCGGTCGCGGCGGTGGCGGCGTTCGATGCGGTGGGGTCGATCATCGTCATCGCGATGTTCATCTGCCCCCCGGCGGCCGCCCGGCTGATGACGAACCGGCTGGGGGTTCAGGTGGCCTGGTCGGTCGTGTTCGCCACGCTGTCGGCCGTGCTGGGGTATGTCCTGGCGGGGTATGGGCCGCTGTGGCTGGGGTTCGGCAACGCGGTCAGCGCGGCGGGCATGATCGCGACGGTATCGGGGGTGATCCTGGGGCTGGCCTGTATGTTTGGCCCCCACCGGAGCCGGATCGGGCAGCCCAGGGGGGCGGGAGCGTAGTTTGTGCACATGTGCACAAACGGTCAAGTCATTGGAATGATTGGCGAAGGTGTGTGCACGGTAGGGTTTGGTTCACCTTCGTGCAGGGAGAGTGGACGGGGCGGGCGTTGCCCGGGGGGTGAGTGGTGCGTGCGAGCACGCACCCTACGCTTGCTGGGGAGAACGCGCGCGTATCGCCCATCCTAAGCTTGCTTAGGCTGTGTTGACAAAAGG
>DBBA01000066.1:0-167 GCA_002291955.1 Rhodobacteraceae bacterium UBA996
ATGCTGCCCAAGTACTGGGTCACCCGCCGCCGCCAGGCCCGGCAGGAGGAGATCACCAACGGCTTCCCCGATGCGCTGGACATGATGCTGGTCTGCGTCGAGGCCGGGCAGTCGCTGGACCAGTCGATCATCCGGGTGTCGAAGGAAATCCGCGCGGGCTATCCGGC